>JAFWMI010000080.1 GCA_017513965.1 Atopobiaceae bacterium | reverse complement strand
GGTTCACATACGCGAGGCGGCCGATTTCCTGCAGGCCGAACGCAGCGCCCACGTCGAGAAGGCGCTGGTAGACCATCTGCGCGTCCTCGACGCTTCCGTGGATCTCGTAGGCGAGCGTGCCCGCCATGCCCGTGCGGAGCACGCGCACCGGCATGCCCTCGACCTCTGCGGTGCAGGAGTGCATGAACTTGAGGTCGTGCAGGTCCGCCCGACAGGCCTGCTCGACGACCTCCAACGAGCGGGCGCCACACAGCTGGAAAACGAAGTACTCTTCGCGGAGATTACGCGACTGGATATTGAACATGCCACCCATCTGCTGGTTGAGGAACAAGGGGTCGACCAGGTTGAAGGCCAGGAAATCCTCGTCGCCGGTGCGGATGACGATACCGTCGGTGAGAATCTTGCCGCCCTCGTCGCAGAAAATGGCGTGGCGCGCCTTTCCCACGGGGAACGTGCGGAAGGTGTTGACGGTCGAGAGCTCGAGCATCTTGAGGTAGTCGGAACCATGGACCTCGAAGACGTTGAAGGGGTTGAGCGCGCAGTGCAACGAGCAAGTGTCGTAGTACGACATCTGCTCAACGTCCCAGCGGTCGAACGCGAACGGGTGCAGCTGCCAAGCCCCATCGGAGTCGGGCATCCAAGAGCTTTCGGGGCAGACGAACGTCTTGTTGCGGGGGATCAGATTGGGGATAAGCGGGGTGAGCTTGACGGACGGGGTGACGTTCATGGGGAAGCCTCCTTTTGACATTGCCTTTTTCCTTAGCTTTCGCTACCCTCAGTATGATTGGTGGTTATGCGAAGCGGTTATAACGAACGTCGTTCGGTGATACGAAAGGCGCATAACGGAGGCAGCCATGCGCATCGAGCACATGAGAGAATTCTTGGCCATTCACGACGAGGGTAACTTCTCGCGCGCCGCGAGGAGCCTCTTCATGGCCCAACCGGCGCTGAGCCGTCACGTCCAGGAGCTCGAGCGCGAGCTGGGCGTGAAGCTGCTCGATCGCGACAAGCACTCCGTTCGCCTCACCGAGGCGGGCGAACGAGCGTATAAGGGCTTTCGCCAGATCCTGCGCAACTACGAGCGCCTGACCGATGATATCGCCAGCTACAAAGGCGGCCTTGTCGGGAACCTGCGCATCGGGATGCTCTACTACACCATCAGGCAGGACTTCGGCGATGCCATGGAGCGTTTCTCGGCGGAGTACCCGGGCGTGAGGCTCCGGCGCTTCTCGTACCAGCCGCAGGAGGTGTTCCAGGCGCTGGCCGAGGAGCGGATCGACGTGGGCGTGCTTCCGCGCGCCAACTACCCGGAAGCGGATTGGCTCTGCTACCAGGACGTCCATACCGGCGGGTTGTCGGCGCTGGTGTCGGCGGACCACCCGTTGGCGTCGCGCGGCGGGCTCACGCTGGACGACCTAGCGGACGAGACTGGCGTGCTCCTGCGCGACGACCCGTACTCCAACCGTTGCTACGCGGAGGCGCTCGAGCGCGTGGGGTTCGCTCAGCACAGCGTGGTCTACACCGACAACATCGACACGGTGCCCCTCGAGCTCAAGCGCGGGCGGTTCGTCTACCTCATCCCGCAGGGCCTGCCGCTGCCGGGCTTCGAGGGCGAGCTGGTGGAAATCCCGATTAGGGCCGAGGGCCTTTCCGTGACCAAGTCCCTCGCATGGAGGGCCGACAACGACAACCCGATGGTGCCGCTGTTCCTGGAAATAGCGAAGCGGTAGGTGCGGCAACCGATCATGCCAACCGCTCGGTGACGGTTTCATTTGTACCTATCCTTTAATCTCCTGTGATAACGCGTTCTCTCCGCAAAAATGCTCGAAGTCATTTGCGATGCGCCGACAGAGAAGGGCTAGTAGCCAACACCCTGCCAGCGCCACTGGCGGCATCGGGCGGGTGCCGTACTCCTTTCCGGCACCCGGCCGATGCCGAGCAGTCAGCCCGAAGGAATACGCAAGCGCAAAAAGGATCTGACCGACGAACACAAGGAGGTGTCCGCAATGCCCCGGAGGAAGCCGGAGGCGCCAAAAGAAGGCCCCGTCTGGAAGCTCTCGGCCACAGCAGCGCCGTCTGGTCGCTTCATACGCATCACGCGAGGTCATCGTAGAGCCCTACGTCGACTGGGTCGTCCCACTCGGCCGGCAGCACGGTCCTGCGGCTCTCCGTGTCCATGCGCACGACGTCCTGCTTGGACCAGTCGATGTTGGGGATGTGGTCCCTGTAGCCCTTCCCCACGGGAGCCACGAGCACCCAGGGCTTCGAGTTCTTTAATCACCGTCACCGGCCTGCCGGTGACGTTCACCGTCGCGGCGATCTTCGAGAAGTTCGCCCTCGTCTCCGCGACCGTAGCGGTCGTCTCTCCCAGGGTCTCTCCCCTTGCTCCGCAGATTGCTTGTCGATTGCATTATTGCTATATACATGTATGTTTTACGTACTCGATATAAGCGATGCCAAACCGCAATCCGCTTATCCGTCACCCGAGAATACCGCCAAAAGCAAGCGCGTTCGCGTACTCAAACGGGAACCGCCCGCTTGAGCACGTATGCGTTCATGATTTAAAAACCCTGACAGCCCTTCAACGTTGGACGGTTTAGTCATTTCTTAGTCATTTTTCTTACGAGATGAGCCGCATTAAAGAAACTGCTCAGCCCATTTTAATGGACTGAGCAGGTCTTTCGTGGTGGAGCATAGGGGGATCGAACCCCTGACCTCAGGCTTGCAAAGCCCGCGCTCTCCCAGCTGAGCTAATGCCCCGAAAACGTGCTTGACCATATTAGCAGAACGCCAAAGCTGGTCAAGCATCTTTTCTCACGTTATGAACGGCTCTTCACATTACGAGCAAGGCG
>JAFWMI010000079.1 GCA_017513965.1 Atopobiaceae bacterium | reverse complement strand
TTGGGCTTGTACTCGGGTTGCTTCTCGGTGGTGGGGAACTCGACTCTGTCTCGGCCCTCGAGCAACGTGTTAACAAAGGTGGCGAAGATGGGGCAGGATACGGTGTCGGGGTGGCCGATGGAACGGCCCAGATATACGGTGGACTCCGTTCGATAGCCGCACCAGATGGCTACGGACACCTGTGGGGTGATGCCACAGAACCAAAGGTCGCGGTAGTTTTCGGACGTACCCGTCTTTCCCGCGACTGGCTGATCGATGGAAAGGAGGTTTTGCATGGAGTGGGCCGTACCGTAGTCAGCGGTAATAACGCCCTTGAGCACCTCGGTCTCCGCCTGGGCAATCTCGGGTGCAAGCGCACGCTCGGGAGTGTCTTCGTGCTCGTAAATGGCGTTGCCGTTACGGTCCTCAATGCGGGTAATGCACACGGAGTCACGATGTATGCCGCCCGTGGCGATGGTCGCATATGCCTCGGCCATCTGTACGGGAGGGATGCCAACTGTGCCGAGCGTGATGGACGCATAGGAGGGAAGCTCTTCGTCAATGCCCATCTTTGCGGCGATTTCCGTAATGTTCTCGGGTCCTACGGTCTCTGCCACCTGCACGAATCCCGTGTTGGACGAACGCGCCGTGGCTTCGGCAAGCGTTATGTTGCCATAGCTGAAGTTGTCGAAGTTCTGCACCTTCCACGTGGGGGTAACTTGCATGGGAGAGTCGCAGTTAACGTAGATGGTGGGGTTCATCTGCTCGCTTAGTGCTGTGGCGAGCGTAAACGTCTTGAAGCTCGATCCCGGTTGACGACGCGCCTGCGTTGCCAAGTTGAATTGGTCGGTGTTGTAGTCTTTGCCGCCAACCATGGCCTTAACATAGCCCGTGTTGGGGTCGATGGCGACGAGTGCTGCCTCAAGCTGGTCGTTGCCGTACTCCTCAAGGCGCTGGTTTACGGCGCTCTCTGCCATGGCCTGTATGGACGGGTCAAGCGTGGTGTAGACCTTTAGACCACCTTGGAAGACGGTGTCTTGGTCGAAGTCCTGCAGGAGGAGCTGCTTGATGTAGTCGGTGTAATAGGGATAGTCGCCCTGCTCGTCCATAACCTGTCCCTGATTGAGCGTGAGCGGCTCTGCCTGAGCGGCGTCATGCTCTTCTTGGGTAATGTCCCCGGCCGTAAGCATGCGGTCGAGTACCGTGTTGCGGCGCTGGATGGCGGCCTCTGGGTTCTCGGTTGGGTCGTAGTAGGAAGGTGACTGTGGGAGACCGGCAAGCAGAGCCGCCTCTGCGAGCGTGAGGTTCTTCGCGTCCTTGTTGAAGTAGGTAATCGCAGCGGCTTGGATGCCATAGGCGGAGTGACCATAGTAGATGGTGTTGATGTACATCATCAGGATCTGGTCTTTGGAGTACTTCTTCTCCATTTGGATGGCGATGTAGGCCTCGCGAACCTTGCGCTTGAGCGTTTGCTCAAACTGCTCGCCCGAGAGCACCGTGTTGCGCACGAGCTGCTGCGTAATGGTGGACGCGCCCTCCGAGCCACCGGTAAACTGGACCAAGACGGCACGGGCAATACCCTGCGGGTCAATGCCGTTGTGCTGGTAGAAGCGGATGTCCTCGGTGTCCACCGTGCCCCAGAGCACGTAGGGAGAGACCTGGTCCTTGGTGACGATACGTCTGTTCTGCAGGTAATACTCTGCAATCACGTTGTCGTCTGCATCGAAGACCTGCGTTGGCTCGGCGACGAGATAGGCATCTGCCGACTGATAGTCTGGCAGGTTCAATAGCCAAGAGTTGACCAATGCCCCCGCCGAGATGGCGAGTGCGATGCACAACAGTGCCAAGAATCCCAGTACTCCGGCAAAGCCAAAGCCCACAATGTGGGTGCGCGCGTGCTTGTGTGCTCTGCGATTGCGAACGCCCATGGTGCCTCCTCGTTTGACAGGTAGCAGTTATTATACAAGTCGCCCATACCCACGAGGTGCTACAGGCAAAAAAGGCGGTACAAAACCCACAGGGGATGGGGGTGCCGCGCGGTTTTTGAGGTTCGCATGGTGGCGTGAGCCTTACTTTTGCTCTGATCTTGCCGCCTGTGAAGCCGAGTTCGTTCGAAGTGGGCATCGCTGCTCAGTTAGTGACCGCTGCGGGCCTGGGTTGTTGGATTTGTGACCGTTGCGGGTTTCCTTTGTCGGCTTTGCGACCGCTGCGGCCAATTACGCCCGCAGCGGTCGTCGTCCCGTCCAACCCCGCCCGCAGCGGTCGCCGTCACGTCCAACCCGTCCCGCAGCGGTCGCCGTCCCGTCCAACCCGTCCCGCAGCGGTCGTAAACCTATCAAGCCCGATTGGTATGGCCACGGGTTTCTCTTACTCACCCTGCGAGGAACGCTTTTCTCGGGGTATGGGCTACGCTTTTGGGGTATCCTGTAGGACTGCAAAAGACGTCTATGCAATGGAGGGCAGAGCGTTGCTGCCAGTTGACGAGCAAATGAAGGTTATTACGTCCGGTACCATGCAGATCGTGCCGCTTGACGAACTCAAGAAAAAGCTTGAGAAGGGCGTGCCGCTCAACATCAAGCTCGGCGTGGATCCCACGAGCCCCGACCTGCACCTGGGTCATGCCGTGCCCCTGCGCAAGATGCGCCAGTTCCAGGACCTCGGACACACCGTAACGCTGATTATCGGCAACGGCACCGCACTCATTGGTGACCCGTCTGGACGCGACAGCACCCGCCCGCCGCTTACCGAGGAGCAGGTTGAGGCCAACGCAAAGACTTACGTAGAACAGGCCGTCAAGGTCCTTGATCCAGAGAAGACCACCATCGTGCATAACGGCGACTGGCTCAAGCCGCTCGACCTGCAGAAGATGCTGCACCTTATGGCGCAGTTCAACGTGGCGCGCATCCTCGAGCGCGAGGACTTCCACAATCGCTATGCAAACCAGCAGTCCATCGCCCTGCACGAGTTCATCTATCCCGTGTTGCAGGCGTACGACTCGGTGGTTATAAACTCAGACGTCGAGATGGGTGGCAACGACCAGATCTTCAACCTGCTCGCGGGTCGCGACCTCATGCGCGCCGAGGGCATGGAGCCGCAGGTGGCACTTACCATGCCGCTGCTCGTGGGCTTGGACGGCCACAAGAAGATGAGCAAGAGCTACGGCAATTACGTGGGTCTTACCGATGCGCCCAACGACATGTATGGCAAGCTCATGTCCATTGCCGACGAGATCGTGCCCATGTACTTCCGTCTGTGCTCCACGCTGTCCATCGAAGAGATCGACGCCATCGAGGCGGAGTTCAAGGCGGGGACGGCCGATCCGTACGCGCGCAAGCGCGAGCTCGCTCGCAACATCGTGGACCTGTACCACGGCGAGGGCGAAGGCGCCAAGGCCGAGGCGGCGTTCGACGCGCAGTTCAAACGTGCCGAGATTCCCGACAACATCCCCGAGTACCCTGCGGCAAACATCGTGGTAAACGACGAGGGCAAGGTATATCTGGCCAAACTCCTGGCCGACACCAAGCTTGCCGGTTCTGTGGGCGAGGCGAGGCGCTTCATTGACGGCGGCGGTGTAAAGATCAACGGCGAGGCGGTTGCCAAGAAGGCCTACAACGTGGATCCCAAGCTGCTGGTGGCCGGTGCTGTTCTGCAGCACGGCAAGCGCAAGTTCGTGCGCCTGGTATAGGATGCCACTTTTGAGTGACGACGCGAGGGGAACTGTTCCCCCCGCGCTGTCTGTTCCTGAGCTACTTGCACCGGCTGGTGGTCCGGCGGAGTTTAATGCGGCGCTGGCGGCGGGTGCAGATGCCATCTATTGCGGGTTTGGTACCACGTTCAACGCGCGGCGTGGCGCGCAGAGTTTTGATTCCTCGTCGTTTGAAGAGGCGTGTCGTCGTGCGCATCTGGTGGGTGCGCACGTCTATGTAACCGTTAACGTGGTCATTCGCGACGATGAGTTGCCCTCGGTGCTTGCTCTCATACGTCGTGCGTGGTTGCTTGGTGCCGATGCGTTCATTATTCAAGACTGGGGTCTTCTTCAGGAGGTCCGAACGCGATGGCCTCAAATTCCCTGTCACGTGTCGACGCAGGCCAACGTCCACGATGCCAGAGGCGTGGCGTGGTGTCGCGAGCTTGGTGCGGACCGTGTAACGGTGTCGCGCGAACTATCGATTGCTGAGCTTGGACGCCTTGCGCAAGAAGGCGTCCCCATCGAGTGCTTTTGCCATGGCGCCATCTGCATCTGCTATTCGGGCGTGTGCCAAATGAGCTCAAGCGTTGGGGACCGATCCGCAAATCGCGGAGCGTGTGCGCAGCCGTGTCGGCTTCCCTACGAACTCATCGACGGGCAGGGGCGGGTCTTGTCGTCTCCAGATCGCGGACGTCCGCTCTGCCCCAAAGACTACTATTCCTTTGATGCGCTGCCTGAGCTCATTGACGCGGGTGTGGCGTCGCTTAAGGTGGAGGGGCGTCTTAAGGGGCCAGATTACGTACACGCAGTCATCTCGTCGTACCGTGCCCAGCTCGACGACCTCGCCCAGGGGCATGAGTCTGGCCCTCAAGAGCTCTCCGCTCGTCGAACGCGTTTAAAACGGGCGTTCAACAGGGACTTTACCGACGCGTACCTAAGGGGTACGTCGAACGACGAGCTCATGAGCTATGAGCGTTCCAACAATAGGGGAGAGCTGGTGGGCGAGGTCATTCGCTCTCAGCATATGGGAACCGTCAAGGTACGCAGGGGTGGCGGAGGCGGAGGACGCGCAAGATTGCGGACGTCCTCGGTCGTTGAGGTGGACGTTCGGCTGGACAAGCCCGTGGAGAAGGGCGACCTTCTTGAGCTTCGACCCGTTACCGACCCCACCCAGTTCGTGACTGCCCATGCCCAGGAAAACGCGGACGCTGGCGCAGTTACCACCTGTCGTACTACGAGAATGCTCGAAGCGGGCTCCTTGGTGCGCGTAATACGGAGCCAGCGTGCCATGGACGAGGGCGAGCGTGCGGCCAACAGCGAGATTCCTCGTCGGCGACCCGTGCATGTGCGGGTGCGGGCTCGTTTGGGTGAGCCATTCTTGGTTGAACTGAGCACGATTGACGGGAGCGTACGCGCTCATGCCACGGGGTTTGTGGTGGAGAAGGCGCGCACCCGTGCCGTAAGCGAGTCCGACCTTATTTCTCATGTGGGCAGAATGGGCGCAACGTGGTTTGAGCCCGTTGGGTTTTTGGTTGAGCTTGACGATGGATGCGGCATGGGGTTCTCTGCGGTGCATGAGGTACGCGCCGCGGCATGCGACGCTTTGGAGCAGGCGCTTTTGGCACCCTACCAGGAGCGCAGCCTAGAGGGCGCGCCCTCTCGCGAGGCGATTCGTTTGGGGTTGCGCGTGCCTTCGGCGGACGCGGAGCATCGGTTTGACGGTGTTGAGATAGCTGCGTTGGTGACCGACCCCCAGGCAGCGCGTGCGGCTTGTGAAGCCGGGGCAACACGCCTGTACGCCATCCCACATGCGCTCGAGCATGGCGCGTGGCCGCGCGGCGTGATTCCAGTTTTGGACGAGGTGTGTCGCGAACAAGACCATGGGCGGCTTGACCACTGGGTAAGGCGTGACGAGCCCGTTGCCGTGGGCAACGTGTCGGAGCTTGCGCTTGCGCATGCCCGTGGCGCTCGTGCCGAGGTGCGGGGGAGCGTCCCCGTGCACAACCTCTCCTGTCTTCGTGCCATGGAGGAGGCGGGCGCTGCTGGCGTGTGGCTCTCGTCGGAGCTCTCGCTTGACGAGATCGCCATACTGGCTCACGGTGCTCGCGTTCCCGTGGGACTGTTGGCGTATAGCTTTGCGCGTGCGATGACAACCGAGCATTGCGTGCTCCAAGTGGCGAACAGGTGCGTGCACGACTGCGCTCGCTGCGCCCTTAGAAAACAAGCCACCTACCTGCGTGGAGACGCAAACGAGCGATTCCGTGTGCAAACCGACGCGCAGGGAAGGTCGCGCGTCTATGCGCCCCGCGTGCTGGACTTGGTGCCGAGCGTGCCCCGCTTGTTTGAGGCGGGGGTAACGAGGCTGCTCGTAGACGGAACGTTTATGGACCCGGCTGAAGTTGCTTCCGCGGTGAGTCGCTTGAGGAATGCGATTGAGGCGCATGCGCAGGGCAAGCCCCTTCCTCGGTCTGTGAAGGGAAGCACGACGGGGCACCTGTTCTCGCCCATTGGGTAGGATGTGCGGTATTATGCAACGGTATGTGTATATGAGACGTCCTGTGGGACGTGGGAAAAGGGGTGTAAGCCATGGCTGACGAGACGAAGCAAGAGCAAGGAATCAATCGCGAACTGCTTGAGGCCACGTTGGACGTGATTCGTCAGAGCCTTCAGGCGGACGGCGGAGACATCGCGCTTATAGATGTTCAGGAAAAGACGGGCACCGTGGTGCTGGAGATGCAGGGTGCCTGCGCCGGTTGCCCGCTCTCGTCGTTTGACATGAGCGAGGGTATTGAGCGCATACTCTGCGAGCATGTGCCGGGCGTCAAGCATGTGCAGCCGGCGGTGTTCTAAAGAGTTGGATGCCCAAACGCACGTGGCGGTTGCCACGAATCATGCGAACTCGCACAAGCGCATGCCAGAGCTCGGATGGGTCTTGGCATGCGTTTGTGTCCCTGTGGTGATGCTCTGTGCCGTGTGTGCGTGGAGCGGCGTGTACCCCTTTGGCGACGAGTCCTTTTTGGACGATGACCTTCTGTACCAGTACGTTGACTTCTTCTCATGGTTTAGAAGGGTGCTTTTGGGGGAAGGGTCGCTGTTCTATTCGTTTTCGCAAACCCTTGGCGTTAACACGTGGAATCAATACAGCTATTACCTAGGTAGTCCCCTCAATCTGCTCGTGGTGTTCTTTGACGAGGCCCACCTCACGGATGCGGTTTTTGTTATTGATGCCATAAAGCTCTCGCTCATGCAGCTGTCGTGGAGCTGGTTCCTCAGGCGCAGGCTTACGCTCAGCCGCCTTGACTCGTTTGTGGTGGCACTCTCCATTACGTGGTGCGGATGGGTCTCGTCCAACCTCATGAACCCCCTGTGGCTTGACATGCTCTACCTGTTGCCGCTCATGATGCTGGGCTGCTGGGCGTTGGTGCGTGAGGGCAAATGGGCATTGCTTTTGGTCTCGACGACCTGTTCCATTGTGTTTTGCTGGTACATGGGGTACATGTCGTGCGTGTTTGCGGTTCTCTACGTGCTGTTTGAGGCGTATGTGGCGCATGTGGAGGACGCATCGCTTGCGGGAGGCTTCTTTCTGCGCCGGGCGTTGCGATTTGCGGCGTGCATGATAGGTGCGCTCGCGTTGAGCGCGTGGACGTTCCTTCCCACCGTGCTTGCCATGATGGGCTCTGGCAGGGCGTGGGAGATGGACCCCTTTGAGCTTCGCTGTGGCGTGCTCGATCTGCTTGCGTCGTTCTTTGTGGGCACGTTCCGCTCCGAGGAGACGCCGCAGGTCTTCGCGGGAACGCTGCCATTGGTGCTGTATGGGATGTTCTTATTCGATAGGCGCATAGACTTGCGCATACGCCTGGCCACGGTGGTGCTGCTCATCATTGGGTGCGCAAGCACCATGCTCGCGGTCGTTGAGTTCGTGTGGTGCGGATTTAGGGTTCCCAACGCCTTTTACAGCAGGACTGCTTTTCTTATACCCGTGGTGCTGGCGTGGGGTTCTGGATGCGAGCTTCGGGAGATACGCGACCATGGCTCCAAGATGCGTGTGGTTGTTGCCGTAAGCGTTGCGCTCGTGGGCATTATCGCCTTGGGCTATCTGCGCAACAAGTTCGATGCGCCGATTGACGCCTTCGCGAGTGCTGTAGCGGTCGTCGTCGTGTGTGCGCTAGTCGTCCTGTTGGCGCGCATGCCCCGGGAGGGGATGGCAGTCCTTCTTACTGCAGCGCTTGCGTGCTTTGGCGCGCTAGAGTTGGTGCGCGATGGACACGTGCAGTGGCGACAGCTCTACACGGGAGTCTCGCAGCAGCATCAGATTGACTACGCGATGGATTCACGGGCACAGCTCAACGAGCTCAAGGCACTTGATCCCGGCGTGTGGCGTATGGACAAGACCTACACCCGGGCTTGGCTCGTGGCGCTCAACGAGGGTATTGCGCGCGGTTATAAGGCGCTGTCGTCGTACACCTCAACCATGGACATGCGGTCGGTCGACCTGCTCTGCGCGCTTGGCTACAGCACGCCGGGAGAGTTTTGCCTGCGCTATGGCGGCCCCGTGGCGCCGAGCGATTCCTTGTTGGGAATTCGTTACATGGCATCGCAAGGTGGTTGTTCGGCGCTGTATGAGGAAACTCCCGTCGCCGTTGGCATGGACGGGGCACGCGTGTATAAGAATCCCAGCGCACTTGGGTTGGGATATGGCGTCTCGCAAGATGCCTTGACAGCGCTCACGAACACGGGAAACCCCTTCGAGGCACAAAACGAACTTGTAAGCGCATTGCTGGGACGCAAGGTTGAGCTCTACAAGCCACTCGTGGCAGAGTTGGCAACCAGTAGCGATACGCTGCAAACATGGAGCGTATCCATTCCTGCTAACACCGTGGGATGCGCCTACGTAATTGGCGATCGCATGGAGGGCTCGAGCGCCATTGGTTGGCTTGGGCTTGAGGGAGCCGATGTTACCGAGCAGGGCACCCGGTTTAGCTACCACGTCGTAGGGCTTGGCAAGGTTAAGGACGAGGCGCGGACGCGTGTGGTTCGGCTTGCCTCGTCTGCGGAGGCGGCCAATGGCGAAGCCGCCCCGGCCGATGTGCCGCTCCTTGCTCAAAACGCCACCTGCTTGTTGTACGGGATGGACGTGGAGACGTATAACGAGATACTGGGGGAGCTTGGCGCGCATCAGTTCGAACCAGAGCGGTTTGACGATGGCTATGTGACGGGAAGCTACGAGGCTCCCAACGACGGATGGCTCATGATGACGTTCCCCACCGACAAGGGGTGGACCGTTTCGGTAAACGGGCAGACGGTGAGCACGCAGGATGCGCTAGGCGGCGCTTTTACGGCAATTCCCGTAAGGCAAGGCAGCAACCGCATTGAGATGCGCTTTGTGCCGCGCGGCTTTGTGGTGGGATGCGCCATAAGTGTCGTTGCGCTTATTGGCGTCGTGGCGTTTTCAGTTGTTAGCAAGCGCCGTGCGCGTCCTATAATGTAGGTGGATACGATTTTCGGACTGCAGGGAGAACCACACATGAAGGGCATCATACTCGCCGGTGGCAGCGGCACGCGTCTCTACCCGCTCACTACCGTAACAAGCAAGCAGCTGCTGCCTGTTTACGACAAGCCGATGGTCTACTACCCGCTCTCCACGCTCATGCTCGCGGGGATTCGTGACATCCTGCTCATAAGCACGCCGCGCGACCTGCCTGGCTTTGAGGCGCTGCTGGGCGACGGGAGTGACTTTGGCGTGTCGCTCACCTACGCAGAGCAGCCGAGCCCCGACGGTCTTGCGCAGGCCTTCGTTATTGGTGCCGACTTTTGCGCTGGCGAGCCGGCGGCGCTGGTGCTGGGCGACAACATCTTCTATGGAAATGGGCTGTCCAAGCGATTGCGGTCGGCCGTAGCCGCGGCCTCCGAGGGCCGGGCAACCGTGTTTGGATACCACGTTGACGATCCAGAGCGCTTTGGCGTGGTGGAGTTCGACGAGGACTACAACGCGATCTCCATAGAGGAGAAGCCCGCGGAGCCAAAGTCAAACTATGCCGTCACTGGCCTCTACTTCTATCCGGCCGATGTGTGCGAGCGGGCGGCGGCCATAAAGCCTTCGGCGCGTGGTGAGTACGAGATTACCGACCTCAACCGCGCCTACTTGGATGACGGCGTCCTCGACGTCATTACGCTGGGCAGGGGCTTTGCCTGGCTGGACACCGGTACCATGGAGAGCCTGTTCGAGGCCTCTGAGTTCGTGCGTACCGTGGCGCGTGCCCAGGGATTGCCCGTGAGCGTGCCCGAGGAGATTGCCTACGAGAACGGCTGGGTTACGCGGGAACGCCTGCTCGAGTGCGCCGAGCGCTATGGCAAGAGTGACTACGGCGCGCACTTGCGCCAGGTCGCTGAGGGCAAGCTCGTTCCCAACAACAAGAGAGGCTAACATGCGGGTACTCATTACCGGAGCGAACGGGCAGCTGGGTCTTGCGTTGCAGCACGTGCTTGCGCAGCATGACGCGATCATCGACACGGTTGATCTGCCTGAGCTCGACATATCCTCACATGAGTCGGTTACGGCTTGGTTTGGTGCGCACGACGCGTACGACGTGGTGTTTAACTGCGCGGCATTCACCAACGTGGATGGCTGCGAGACCAACTTTGCGGCTGCGTTTGCGGCCAACGCCTTGGGTCCCATGAACCTTGCCCGCGCCTGTGCGGCAACGGGCGCAACACTCGTTCACGTGTCGACGGACTACGTGTTTGCAGGCAACGAACCCGGCGCGCGCGTTGAGGACGACGTGCCTGCGCCCATATCGGCGTACGGGCGCTCAAAGCTCGCGGGGGAGGGGCTCGCGCTCGCCGCCAACCCCCGCACACACGTGGTGCGCACCGCTTGGCTGTATGGAGAGGGACGCAACTTCGTGCGTACCATGCTCTCGCTGGCTGATCGGTTCGACGAGGTGACGGTGGTAGACGACCAGGTTGGCAATCCCACGTTTGCAGGAGACTTGGCTCGCGAACTCGTGCGCATTGCGCATACGGAACACTTTGGCGTGTGGCACTGCACCAACGAGGGAACCTGCTCATGGGCCGATCTTGCCGAGGAGGCCTATCGATTGGCCGGCGTCGCCACCAAGGTGAGGCGGTGCACCTCCGCGGAATGGAAGGCGATGCATCCCGAGAGTGCGGATCGCCCCGCATTCTCGTCTCTCCAAAATGCGCGACTTGAGGCGACGATAGGAAACGGCATGCGTCCTTGGAAGGAAGCGCTAGCGGAGTACCTTGCCGTTGCTCCCGCGCGGGGTGGTGTGGCTTGACCGCGCGTGTGAGGGGGAGACTGCTTACGCTGGCCCCCCTCGTGCTTATGGCGGGACTCTATGCGTTCTTGGCCACGCGCATTGGCGTGGGCGTAGAGAGTGGCGGACCAGACGAAACGGCTCGCCTGCTCGTGCCCAAGGCCATGCTGTCCGGTGACCTGTTGCCCTCCGGCTACAACCCGGTGACGGTTATGAACTGGAGCGAGTACCCCTATTCGGGCAACTACTCATATGCGTTCTATCCTCAACTGCTCGGAGCGTACGTTACGGCGCTTTTTATGTTCGTGGCGCGCGTTCTTGGCGCTGCCCCGGCGTGGCAGCTCGTGGCTGCGCGTCTGTCGAGCGCGGCATGGGGAGTGGTTGGCGCGTATTTTGTGGGCAGGACCGTACGGGCGTGCTATGACCGTGAGGACGATGGCTATGTGTATGGGGCCTTGGCCTCGGTGCTCGTGGGCTTTTGGCCTCAATACGCCTTCTTGAGCGCATACGTGAACAATGACGTGGTGGGTACCGCAGGTGTTGCGATGCTGGTGTGTGCGCTTGTGCTGGGCATAAGGCAAGGTTGGACACCGCGCCGTTGTGCGTTGCTTGCCGCTGGCATAGTAGTGTGCGCGTTGGGCTATCTGAGCACCTACGGGTTTATCCTTGCCGCCATTGTGGTGTTTATCCATTCGAGCTTGGTGCAGCCAGGGCGGAGCAAGGCTGAGGCCTGGCGTTCCGTTGGACTTACGGCGCTGGCGTGCGCCGTATGCACGCTTCCCTTCTTTGCCGTTAACGTTGTGCGGTACGGTGACGTAATCGGTTCGCGTGTGTTTGAGGAGCAGCATTTAGCGTGGGTGGCGCAGGGTAACGAGCCGCTGATGAGACCCTACGACGGAAGCTTTTGGTCTTTGATGCTGCTCGATCCGTTTGTCTCTACCACCCTGCGATCGTTTGTGGGTGTATTTGGCTACATGTATACTGCGGCGCCCGACGTGGTGCGCTGTTGGTATTGGCTTGCGCTGTTGCTGGGGTCCGGCGCGTTCTTGGGAGCGACGAGATACCGTAAGTCGTGCCGTGATCCACGGTGGCGTGTGCTCGCGATTGCGCTGCTTGGCGCCGTAGCCATTACCGTGGCGCTGCATGTGTGGCGCACGCTAAATGCCGACTATCAGGCACAAGGCCGCTATGTTATTGCGATACTTATACCTTGGAGCGTGGTCTCGGCGTTTGGCATCGCGCGCATTCTGGGCGGCAACCGACTTGCGCTTGGCCTATTTGCCGTTGCCTATGCGGCGATTTGTGTGGGGACGTTCCTCTACATTACGTGGCACTTCTCTTGGCCCGGTATCTTTGTGGGCTCGGAGGAGTTCCTCGCCATGGTCATTCCCTAAATCTGCCACGCGTAACCGTTACTGGTGGCAGGGTGTGCCGCGTGCTAGTCGAGCTCTTCTGCCACGATGTAGCGTGGCCGGTGCTTGCTCTCCAAATAGATGCGACCCACGTATTCGCCCACGATTCCGAGCGAGACCATTATGGCGCCCCCAACGAACCAGATGGAGATGAGCAGGCTCGTCCAGCCGCCCACCGTCGTACCCATGGCCAACGACACCAGTGCGTACACGAGCGCGAGCAACGATATGACCACGAACACCGAGCCCGCTATCGTTACCATGCGCAGCGGTGTTACCGAGAACGACGTGATGCCGTCGATGGCGAGCGAGACCATCTTGGAGAGGGGATACTTGGACTCACCGGCAAAGCGCTCGGCGCGCTTGTAGTACACCTTGGTGGTTTGGAATCCGAGCGAAGGAACGATGCCTCGCAAGAAGAGGTTGGCCTCACCGTATTGCGAGAGGGCCTGAAGGGCCTGCGCGTCCATGAGTCGAAAATCCGCTGAGTTGGGTACGGTTTCGGTCCCCATCCGACTCATGAGCTTGTAAAACGCCTCCGCCGTGCCACGCTTGAAGCGTGTGTCGGTTTCGCGATCGTTGCGCACGCCGTACACGATGTTGGCACCGTCGAGGTAGGCATCCACCATTTCGTCGATGGCGTTTACGTCGTCCTGCAGGTCGGCGTCCATGGAGATTGCGGCGTCGCAGCCATGCTCAAGCGCAGACATAAGACCAGCAAACAGCACGTTCTGGTGTCCGCGGTTGTGCGCGAGCGAGATGCCGGTAAACAACCCGTCGTGCGCTGGATCGTCGTGCAGCTCGCGGATGAGCTCCCACGTGCGATCCTTGCTCCCGTCGTTTGCAAAGAGTACGCGGCTTTCGGGGGAGACCCTCCTCTGCCCCATGAGTGACCTGAGCTTCTTCTCCAGACGCCGGGATGTCTCGGGGAGCACCTCTTCCTCGTTATAGCAGGGAACCACCACATAGAGCCTGGGCGCGGTGCGTGGGTGTTCAACAGCAGTCATGTGGCCTCCGTGTTCGCATCGTGCTAGCACTTGCCGCAAAGAAACGCGATGCGCGTGGCGATTTCCTCTGCCACCGTAATCTTGAGACGATAGGGATAGCGCGCCTTACGCACGCGACGCTTGCCAAACTCCTCGTAGTGGCCAAATACGTCGAGGAAGAGCTTGTCTTCCGGACGCGTCATGCGATCATAGTAAAGCTGCCTGTACGAGTCCGCCGCCTTGGCAGTGCGCACGAAGAACGTACCCTCTCTAAACTGCCTAAAGCGCGTCTTCCACAGTGCAAGCGCACCC
Source organism: Atopobiaceae bacterium (assembly GCA_017513965.1). Lineage (GTDB taxonomy): Bacteria > Actinomycetota > Coriobacteriia > Coriobacteriales > Atopobiaceae > RUG440. Next base: position 9,236 of record JAFWMI010000079.1, on the reverse strand, counting down.
TTGCCCGTTGCCGTTATCGTGTCGTCGTGACGCCTATACAGCGCACTCTCGTACTCGCCGTCAAACACATAGTTGCCACCGAGCCCGCTTATTACCGCCCAAAGCCACGTGTCGGGCCCACGCTCGCCAAACCCCTCAACAAAGGCCTCTTCCTTGAGCGCGTGGTTGAACATGAGCGTGAAGCCCTGTCCAAGCCCCGCTCCGTAGTTGAAGAAGGCCCTACCTACGTTCATCTGCTCAAAGGGTACGCACATGCGGCCACGTCCCAAGCGGTTGAGCTCGGCATCGCATACGACATAGTTCGCGGCGTAAAGCGCCTGCTCGTCGCGAGGGAACTCGCTGATGGCGGCAACCGCACGCTCGATCTTGTGCGCATCCCATACGTCGTCCTGGTCGCAAAACGCATAGTAGCTCGTGGGTGGGATGGTAAACAGGATCTGTCGGAACGAGTTCCCAGAGCCCAAGTTCCCGCGATCGTCCTCAATAAGATGGAAGACGATTCCGTCGTACTCACGGGTGCAATAGCGTCGTATTATTGCGACGGTATCGTCGGTAGACCCATCATCGCGAATCCAAACGTTTATGTTCTTGTACGTTTGGGCTATGAGGCTCTTAAAGAGCTCCTCTATATACTGTGCACCGTTGTAGGTGGTAAGGACGATGGATACCGGCTCGAGCAACACGTCAACCATGGTGGTTACCTCCCCGCATACATGCGCTCGTAGTACTCCGCATATGCTCCCGAGGTAACGTGCTCCACCCATTCGGGATTATCCAAGTACCACCGAATGGTCTTCACGATGCCCTCTTCGTAGGGAGTCTCGGGGAACCATCCCAGCTCCTCACGAATCTTGTCGGGCGCCATGCCGTAGCGGCGGTCGTGGCCCGCACGGTCGGTCACGTAGGTGATAAGGTCCTCGTTCACGGCGTCGTCGCCCGTAGCGCGTGCCACCTCGGCAATGATCGTCTTAACGATGTAGATGTTGGCGCGCTCGTTGTGGCCACCCACGTTGTACACCTCGCCCAGGCGCCCGTCGCGAGCCACCATGTCGATGGCCTTGCAGTGGTCGTCCACGTACAGCCAGTCGCGCACGTTGAGACCATCGCCATACACCGGAAGCGCCTTGTGGTGCTGGGCGTTGTTGATCATGAGCGGGATGAGCTTCTCGGGGAACTGGTAGGGGCCGTAGTTGTTTGAGCAGCGCGTGATGACCGAGGGGAACCCGTAGGTGTCGTGATACGCCTTAACGAAGAGGTCCGCGGACGTCTTGCTCGCGCTGTAGGGACTGTGCGGGCTAAGCGGCGTATCCTCGCGGAAGTAGTCGGTATGCGCGGGGTCTGCCGGACTGCCGTCCGCGTTGATTGCCTCGGGAATGGCAAGCGTGCCATAGACCTCGTCGGTGCCTACCTGCAGGTATCGGTGAGAGCCAAAGCCGCCCTTGCCGTCGTCCCAGGCCGCCTTGCAGCAATTGAGCAGGTTGACGGTGCCCATCACGTTGGTGTCCGCGAACACACCGGGGTTCGTTATGGAGCGATCCACGTGGCTCTCGGCCGCAAAGTTGATCACGTAGTCTGGGTCGTGCTCGGCGAGAACCGCCGAGACGGCAGCGGCGTCGCGGATGTCCGCATGCACGAAGGTGTAGCGCGGGTCGCCCTCGACGTCGCGCAGGTTCTCCAAATTGCCGACGTAGGTGAGCGCATCGAGGTTCACTATGCGGCAGTCCTCATGCTTGCGCAGCATATACAGGACAAAGTTCGAGCCGATAAATCCGGCTCCGCCGGTTACAAGGTAGGTGGACATACAGACTCCTTGGATTGCGTGTTCTTGAGTCATACAGAGTTAAGTCTACGGTATAGCTGTGCTTGCGTGCGCCACACAATACAAAACCCACAGGTCGAACTCCGTTTGCGGCAAGTGCTCGGCACGACCGCGGGCCAGGCATCGCCTGCTAGTCCTTGAGCGGCAACCGGGGGAGCAGGCGAACGGCACACACGGCCCCCGCAAGCACATAGACGCCCAGTATGACCCAGCGTATCACATTGGGCAGCGCAAAAACGCCCATGCCAAGCACGAGCAGGCCACCCAATGCGCCGCACAGCGCCATGGCGCCCAGCACGTACTTGGCAAGCTCTGGCGCCACGCGCCGCACCACAGGAAGGTGCAGGCACACCGCAATAAAATACGACAGGAGCGTCATGTACGACACGGTCATGTACCCACCCAGCCGAATGCCCAGGTAGTTGAGGCCCACGTTCGCTCCCGCTATCACAATGCTGATGACGCCCACGGCGCTGCTGCGGTCGTAGAACTTCTCTATGTCGGCAAGCTTGAGCATGAGGAACTGGAAGAGCACGCCCCCTAGCATGGGACCCAGGAGCCAGATGGCATCGAGATACGCCTCTCCTCCCAGGATGAGGATGATCTCGCGCCCCATGAGCAGCACGGGAATGAATATGGCCGCAAATCCAGCCATAACCAGCATGATGGCCTTGCCGGCAGTGGCGTAGTCCCGCTTGTCGAGCCGTGCGTAGAGCCAAGGAATCCACGCCGACTCAAAACCGCGGTGGAGTATCTCAACAATGTAGATAACGGTGGTGGCCACAGAGAAGATCGCCGCTGCGGTTGAGCTCACGAACGTCTTGACCATAATGCGGTCGGATTGGGTGAGAATCTGCAGGGAGATTTGATACATGATGAGTGGAGCGGACTGTGCGATGGCATAGCGCCAGTACTCGGTGTTTACGTGCGCCTTGCCTCGCGTGGCAATGAGCAAGAACACCACGATGCCAATAAGGATGATGGGCGCATAGAAGCTGATTACGCGCACGTTGAGCAAGTCCGTTCCCTCGATGCCGTGCGACGTTGCGGCAAGGCAAGCGACGACCGAGATGGCCAGTGCGGGAACCGAGGCGAGCATCGAGAGCAGGGTGACGCGTTTGTAGGCCAGGCGGATGCGGTTGTAGCGCATGCGCACCAGCACGCAACTGTAAAACGCGCTGTAGAGCACGACGATGGCGAGCATGGGCTTGGTGTAGTCGAGCAGGGCGCAAAGCTGTTCGCGGAACAGGAAGGCGAGCGACGCAAAGGCGGCGCCCAGCAGCACGATGAGCAGCATCACCGATCCGGTGTACTCCTCAAATCGGTCCTTGTAGCGGTACTGCGCCACCTCAATGTTGGTAAAGAGACCTAGCGAAAGCAGCGGTGCCCAAATGTTGAGCCACGACTCAAACGTACGCACGTCTCCGTAGACGTCTTGGGGCAGAATGCGCGTGAAGATGGGCGTCGCAAGGAACGCGACGGCACGCACGAGGATCTCGGCGCCGACTGCCCAAATGCCCGCCTTGAGGTACGGGGAGTTCTTCGCTTTGTTCAGGTATGTAGATAAAGCCATGTTGCCTTCTAGCTATGCGGTGTGGTGGGCAGGTCTAAATCGTGACAATACGCGCAGTGCAAGCGGGTCTTTTCGTAAGATCAGCACGGCGGCGTAGATGAGCAAAGATACGATACCGGTAACCAAGAACGTGGGTAGGGAGCGACCCATAACATGTTCGGTAGCAAGATGCGCGCCTACCATGGTTGCAAGGCCCAATAGCACGGTAATGCAGGCCGAAAGTTGCCTGCGCAGCAGCATGCGATACGAGCAGAATCCACGACCGAACCATGCTGCGGCGAGCAGCACAAGCGATTCTGCGATGCCAGTGGTGAGGGCGGCGCCGTTTGCGCCAAACTGCGGAATAATGAGGAGGTTAAGCGCAAGATTCGAGACGGCACCAACGATGGTGGAGCGCAGTATGAGCCGCTCGCCTCGATTGGGCAGCAAGATGGAGTTGGCTGCAAAGGTGGCGAACACCGATGGGGCGAGGGCGAGGCACAGGATGCGGAGCGAATCGGCCGACGCAGAAAATGCCTCTCCGCCAACGATGAGCACGATGTAGTCGGCCAGCAGATACAGCAGCAGAATTACGGGAAGCACGGTCACCAACAACGCATGGATAATCGAGCTGAGCAACTCGTGATAGCGCATGTGGTCCTCTTCGGCAAGATAGAGCGAGAGGCGCGGGATGGACACCATGATGATGGCGTTGAGAAGCTGCTTTACCAGCTTGTAGATCTTTACCGAGACGCTGTAAAGGCCAACCTCGTGGTCACCACGCATAACTCCCAGCAACGTGACGTCTATGTTGATGTAGACCGACACCGCAAGCGCGTTTCCAAACAAAACGAGCATGGGGACCAGGTGCCGTCTGGCGTCGAAGCCCCACACGAGCCTGATGGTTGCGTATCGGCGAGAGCGCACGTAATTGAAGACGTTGGCGCCAACGGCGGAGAGCACCGTAATCGCCGCATAGAGCATGTAGTCGGAGGGGCCTTTTACCAATGTGAAGAGGAGCACGGCCGACACGATCTGCATGGCGAGCGTGCGCACGGTAATGTAGCCAAAGTCCTCGCTCAGGGTATAGAGCCACTCCACGCCTATGGTGGTGCCGATTATCGTGACGGACTGGATGGCGATGAGCCTGCCATAGCCATGGAGGTGTGGCCATGCAACATACAGTAATGCGAGCAGGACGTACGCAACGAGCGTTGAGGCCATGTTGATGGTAAAGACCTCAGACGAAAACTGATCGAGCTGTGCCCGATCGTTGCGAATGCGCGCACCTTCGCGCGTGGCGTAGTTGGTGATGCCCAGTCCCGCGATAAGGGAAAAGTACGAGACAACGGCTATGGAGAAGTCCACCTTACCCAAGTTGTCGGCCAGAAGCACTCTGGTGACGTAGGGATATGTGATAAGCGGAAAGAGCATCGTGCTCACGGTGCGTATGCCGCTGTATATCGCGTTTTTTGCAACTGTCTTTGCCATGCAAAGTATTATACGTTACTGTTCGTATAGGTGACACAAAGAAGGACAGCCTCCATGGCTGCCAAAGAGACGGGGGATGCGGGGATGCGCGTCGAAGCGGTTATCTTTGCCGGTGGCGTGGGACGACGGATGGGTGGCAGCAGGCGGCCCAAACAGTTCCTGGAGCTTGGCGGAAGGCCAATTATCGACTACACCATCGAGCACTTTGCCAATCACCCGCTGGTGTCGCGTGTGGTGGTCTCGTGCTTGGAGGACTGGATTCCCTATTTGCAGCGCGTGCTCAAGGCCAGGCGTCATGCCGCCCGCATAGACGTGGTTCCTGGAGGTGACTCAGGGCAGGCGTCCATATTCAATGGCCTTCAGGCGTTGCACGACGAACATCCGGGGGAGCAGGACGCCGTGGTGCTCGTACACGATGGCGTACGACCGCTCATCGATGAAGAAACCATTACGGCGTGTGTGCGTTCCGTGTGCGAGCGCGGCTCAACGGCAACGGTTGCACCAGCCATAGAGACCATCGTGCTCACCAAAGGACAGGGAGTGGTGAGCGAGATTATCCCGCGCGCGGACGTGGGGCTCGCGCGTGCGCCGCAGGCGTTTCGCCTGGAGGCGTTGTATGGCGCACATGTGAGGGCGAAGCAAGAGGGCTTGGAGGAGTTCATCGACTCCGTGAGCATGATGTCTCACTTTGGCGATGTTATCTATACCGTGGAGGGACCTGTCGAGAACATCAAGGTAACCACACCCATGGACTATTATGCGTTCAAGGGCTACATGGAGGCACGCGACCAGCGTATGCTCTGGTCGACCGAGTGAGGAGGCACCTTGGGTTTACGGTACGAGGAAGACGTGAGCAACCTCTCTGAGGACGACCGCATTCCTTGGGGAAGTCTGGATGGGTCATGCGTTGTGGTGACCGGCGCGACTGGTCTTTTGGGCGGACTTGCCGCAGACGTGCTTGCGGCGCGGGGTAACGTTCGCGTTGTGTTGCCGGTTCGCAACGTGGACAAGGCATGCCAGCGATTCGCGGATGCGTCGAACGTGGAGATAGTGCCTTGGGACGCATCGACGGGCGACGTACCAAAGGTGCAAGACTGCGCGTATGTGCTGCACCTCGCAAGCAACACGGACAGCAGGCTCATGGTGGAGCGTCCGGTGGACACCATCAATACCACCGTGCGGGGTACGGCGGCCATGCTTGAGCTTACGCGCAGCACAGGGGCGCGCATGTGCTTTGCCTCCTCCATGGAGGTCTACGGCGCAGGAGCGCCCGGCGCGCTCGGCGAGCGCGAGGGAGGCGCGTTGGACGCCATGAGCGTGCGCAGCTCGTACCCGCAGGCAAAGCAACTCGCCGAGACGCTCTGCGCTGCCCATGCAAGCCAATATGGGACGGCGGCGTGCGTGGCGCGACTCGCCCAGTCGTTTGGGCCAGGCATAGCGAGTACCGATCGGCGTGTGTTCGCAGAGTTCGCTCGCTGCTGTTTGGAGGGTCGCGACATCGCGCTGCTCACCGACGGCTCAAAGAGCAACATGTACACCTATACTGCCGATGCGGTACGTGCCCTGCTGTTGCTTGCGTGTGATGGAGCGCCCGGCGAGGCCTACAACGTGGCGAACCAGCGAACGTTCTGCTCAATCTACGAGATGGCGCAAATGGTGGCGCGTGCGTTTGGGCATGGCACTGAAGTCACGCGCGTGGTGGATGAGGCGGCGGCGCGCCGTTATGCCGTCTCGGGGCGCATCTTCATGGACACAACGAAGGTCGAGGGGCTTGGCTGGCAACCAGACTACGATCTTATCGATATGTACGCACGGATGATGGCCGACTGGAACGAGCGATAGGCCGAAAGAGGGAGTGCATGGACAGGGAATACCCACCGGGCACATTGGCACGTGTCCAACAAATAGAGACCAATATGCTCGAGGCAGTCGACCGCATTTGCAGGAAGCATGGCCTAACCTACTGGATTGACGGTGGAACGTGCTTGGGCGCGGTTCGACACAAGGGCTTTATCCCCTGGGACGACGACATAGACGTGGGCATGCCCATGGATGACTTCTTGCGCTTTGAGGAATTGGCAAAGACCGAGCTCCCCGAGGGCATGTCGCTGCACATTATGAAGTCCGATCCCACGCAGTATGTCCTTTGGGGAAAGCTCTACCAAGAGAAGACGACGTTCATAGAGAGCGATGCCGAGCAGGCAGGATGCAACGAATGCGGATTCATTGACGTCTTCCCCTACATTCGGCTCGATGAGCGTCGCGGGGATCATGGTGTGGGGCACCTGCGCCGTACGCAGTTTTGGACCAAACTCATCTACATCTATCGCATCAAAGACCCCAACGTCCTCAAGTCGCTTTCGTGGAGGAGCGTTGCGAAGGTCATCTGGCTGGCCGCGCATGGCGTCTTGCGTGTGGTAACGAACCAGGACAAGCTGCGCAGGTGCTTTGAGCGCGCATGCGTTGCCAAGCATCCGGGCGAATGGTGGGGCAATCCCTCTGCCGCCCGTCCGTATCCCTTCCACAAGACGACGCTCATGGATCCCGTGGAGCTGCCTTTCGAAGACCTCACGGTATATGCGCCGCGGGATTGGGACCGTTTTTGTCGCGACCTGTATAACGACTACATGGAGTTGCCGCCAGAGGGCCAGCGCAAATCGCACTCGCCGCTCATCCTGGACGTGGGCGATGGCAAACGATACGACATGAGGAACGACGATCGTTAGCGCTTGGCGGGAAGTGCCTTCACCAGTTCGTAGGTCCTCTGGCAGTGGTTGGTGTCAAACGACGGGAAGTAGTTCGTAACGCGGGTGCGGTATGGCTCTTCCATCACAAACCCGTTTGCCTGCGACTGCTCCAAGTCGTCTATCACTTCGTCGAGCTCGTGGAAGACGGGACCAAAGCCGTCGTGCTCATAGGTAAAGAACTCGCTCTCGGCGTACTGCTTTTGCGAGAACTCCTCTGCGTCAAACTGGTAATAACAGCAGGGCTTCTTCATGTAGGCAAAGTCAAAGATTACCGACGAGTAGTCGGTAATGAGGTAGGCGGCGCGCTTGAGCAGGTCCTGGATGAATGCGGACTCCTTATGCTCAATGTGGATGCGTTCGCTTGTGGGGGCGAATGCGTCTGAGTAAACCTGGGCATACCCATGCAGGTATACGAGCATGCGTAGGTTCTTGGCCTCCAAAAAACGCGCCAGCCGCGGACTCTGCATCATCTCCTGTATGCGTTGATAATACGCGGATTCCCAAAACGCCTGTTTGATGTGCTCGATTTTGTCCTTGTCCGTCTCGTGTCGGTAGTCGAGCCACATGCGCCACGTGGGCATGAACAGAATCAGGTCCTTCTCGAGCATGCTGTTGTTGAGCGAGTCGTGACGGCAGAAGCCAATGGGCTGAATGATGTTGGGCGTTTGGTAGTTGTAGGCAACCATTGCCTGCTTCTCGGCTTGCGAGATGGCAACGATCATGTCGTAGTTGGTGGTACGCCCGTCCACGATGCTCGAGTACCCGCGCGCCACGCCGTGATTGAGAAACACATAGTTGAATCGTGCGAGGTTGTTGAGCACGAACAGGATGCCAATGCGCTCATGGGGAAAGCCGTGCTGCTTGGTGGTGGTGAGGTACGTGCTTGCCGCCCAAAACAGGGCGTAGTGCCGAATGCTGCCAAACTCCACCACGTTGCCCCACGGCTGCACAAACTGGTAGTCCGATGAGTCCTTGTGGATGGGGTAGTACGCATCGACCTCGGGATGGGTGGTGCGCAGGTAGCGGAAGAACCAGTAGCCGTTGTCACGGGCGTTGTTGGGAAGCTCCGAGACCACCCAAATGTTTGGATGACGTCGCCTGAGCACCAGGCTCGGCAAAAAGGCAATGCCAAGCTTGAGAAAGCCAACAATGTCGCTCAGGCGAACGTCTCGTATGTGGTCGACAAGCGTCTGCGTATCCTTGCGTGCCATGGGCTTACCACTTAATGTCGAAGTGCGCCAGATCGGTAACCGTTCGGTACGCTCCTAGGAACTGGGGCAGCAGACCCAACTTGTACATGCGCGAGGAAACGAGCAGCCGCTTAAACGACGGGCCGTGCAGTCGGGCATATCTGCCACAGATGTACGGAGAATGCCGCCATGTGGGAAAGTGCTCGTCCAAAAAGGCAGTAGCGCGCGCGACCGAAGCCTTGAGGTCCACCTCTTTGCTGTATGACAACCGATAGTTGAGCGAAATGCCCAGATGCAGGAAGGCGGTGGCGTCGAGCGCCTCCATAAGGCCACGGGGCGCCTCGTCGTGTTCGTACCAGGACTTTGTTTCCAAAAAGGCATGGTATATGCCCTCGACTTGGGATTCGGTGATGGAGTTGATGATTGAGCCCGAGCGC
>JAFWMI010000078.1 GCA_017513965.1 Atopobiaceae bacterium | reverse complement strand
TCAACGTGCTTGTTGAATGGTTTACTTGGCGGCTGCGGGCTCGTCAAACACACCTGCGCAGTGCGGGCAACGCGTAGCGCCCTCCTTGACCTCCTCGAGGCAGAACGGGCACGTTGGCGCGGCGGCTTCTTCCTCTTCCTTCTCCTTCTTGAGCAGCGCGTTGCTTGCCTCCTGGAGCTTGTTCATGCTCTTGACGATTGCAAACACGATAATGGCGACGATGAAGAAGTTGATGATGGCGCTCAGGAACTTGCCAAAGTCCATGCCCATAACGTTGAGGCCACCAATCTCGGTGCCGTTGCCGCCCGTGATGAGCGTAATCAGAGGATTGATGATGTCGTCGGTGAGGGAGGTGACGATGCCTGTGAACGCGCCGCCGATGATCACGCCGACTGCCATATCCATTACGTTGCCGCGATTGATAAACTCTTTGAACTCTTCGACCATGCTCATGATATTGTCCTTCCTCCATTTGGAAATGGTGTATCGTACATGATACACAATATGAAGCTATTGTGAAGCACCGATACCAAGCAGAAATATCGGTGTGCTTTTGGTGGCTTCCTCACATGTCAAGCCATATGGTGAACGGTCCGTCGTTGACGAGCGAGACGCGCATGTCTGCGCCAAAGACTCCTCTGCCCACGTGCGCCACGTCCTGCTCAGCCAGGTCGCAAAAGTACTCATAGAGCCGTTCTCCCAACGCGGCAGGGGCGGCATCGGTAAACGAGGGACGATTGCCTTTGCGGACGTCGGCATACAGGGTGAATTGGCTCACCACGAGCACCTCTCCGCCTACGTCGGCCAACGATAAGTTCGTCTTGCCTTGGTCGTCGGCAAAGATGCGCAGACGGTAGATTTTGTTCCAGAGCTTCTTGGCACGCTCCTCGGTGTCGGCCTGCCCAACGCCAAGAAGCACGAGGAGGCCATGGCCGCATACGTCCACTTCGCGCCCCTCTACGATGACCTGGGCCTTTTCAACTCGCTGTATGAGTGCGCGCATGAATGCGTCACCGCCTAGCGAATGCCATAGAGTGCTGTGTACTTGTTGGTGAGGTAATTCGCATAGTGGCGCGGGTTGAAGGGCTCGCCACAGGCGTCTTCGATGAGCTCGCGGGGATCCTTTTGCCTGCCATACTGCCAAATGTGGGTTTGCAGCCATGAGCGGATAGGTGCCAGGTTACCGGATGCGAGCAGCCTGTCCCAGTCCATGCCTTCGTCGATCATCTTCCAACGGATCTGTGCGGCATAGGCATTGCCCAGTGCGTAGGTGGGGAAGTAGCCAAAGTCACCCTGCGACCAGTGCACGTCTTGGAGCGCGCCCATGGTGTCGCTGGTAACCTCAACGCCCAGATACTCGCGATAGCGGTCGGCCCAGAGCCTGGGAACCTCGCGTGCCGTTGCCTTGCCGTCGAAAAGCAGCTGCTCAATCTCGTAACGGATAATTATGTGCAGGGGATAGGTGAGCTCGTCTGCATCCATGCGAATGAGTGATGGTACCACGCGATTGATCGCAAGATATAGCTGATTGGGGGTCACACGGCTCAGCTGGCCGGGGAAGCGCTGCTTCATGAGGTCGAGCAGGGGGCCGCAGAACGCCCGGTCGCGTCCAATATAGTTCTCGAAGAACCTCGACTGAGACTCATGCACGCCCATTGAGGTTCCGCCCGAGAGGGAGGTGCGGTTGAGCGATGGGTCTACGCCCTGCTCGTACAGATTGTGGCCAATCTCGTGCAACATGGTAAAGACGTTGCTCATGAGGTCGTCACGATGCACGTGGGCGGCCGTAACCACGTAGTTGCTGGTCATCGATTCCGAGAAGGGATGCTCCGCCGAGGTGAGGTAGTGCGCGTCTTCGTTTATGCCTTCAAGACGTGCGATGTCCTTAGCGAGCTCCCACTGTCGGTTGACATCGAAGTTGCCCTCCACGCAAGCGCGGCTGAGGGTGCGTCCGCTCTTGGAGATGGAGGTGAGCAGAGGGATGACGCACCGCTTGACGCGGGCGAAGAACGAGTTGTAGAACGCGCGATTCGCACCGGGCTCGTGCTCGTCGAGCATGGTGTCGTAGGGGTCGGCATCCGGGTTCTTCGTTCGCGCGATCTTGCGTTGCAGGTTTACCAAACGGTCGAGGTAGGGGGCAAAGGAGCGCCAGTCGTTGTTCGCCTTTGCCTGCTCCCATGCATCCTGGCCTTCGGAGGCGAGTCGTATGAGCTTTGCCTGGTCGCTTGCGGGAACGCTCACGAGCTGATATCGGTCGCGCTTGAGAATGCGCACCTGCGCCTGTTGGACAGGCTCCAGCTCGTCCGTGCGATTGCCCAGACGATCGAGCATGCCGCCAACCTCGTCCTTGCTCAGCAGCTCGTAGTCCTCCTCCATGAGCACGGCGAGCGCCTCGGCACGATCGGCCGTGGCGTTTTTGGGGTCGATTGTCTCGCCAAAGGTCTCGAGCTCAGCGGATGCATACCGGTGGGCAAAGAGGCGTTGTTCAACGTGTGCGAGCAGGGCGAGGTCATCCTCGATGCTGGGTTCGGGCTCAGGTTCGGGCTCGGGCTCAGGCTCAGGTTCAGGTTC
>JAFWMI010000077.1 GCA_017513965.1 Atopobiaceae bacterium | reverse complement strand
TCGACGCTTGCCATCTAGGGGCTTGTGCAAGGAGATGCCATGGGTAAGTTGTTGAGCAAGATTACGAGCGGCAAAAGCATAGCCAGTGTTGCCGTTGCCGCCTCGGCTGCGATCTTCGTCACGGCGGCCGTTATCATCGGCATCGTGTTTGCGCTGATTGCATCTGAGACTGGCTTGCCCTCTGATATGGGAACCGTAAGGGTAGACGGTGGCACGACGATGGACCCGCCGAGCAGCTATCCACTGAGCGTCGTTCCCGATCCCGTTGAGCTGTGGGAGAACTACGACCCTTCAGAGCATACGGTGACACCTACGTGGAACTGGAACTTTGTGACACCTGACCCTGTGACACCTGATCCTGTGACCGGTGAGCCTGTGGAGCCGGTGGCGTCTGATGACGACGGAGAGCTGCACAACGGCTGGAATGATGCCGTGTCGTACCGTGTGCGCGAGGGGCGCGATGCCGAGAGTGGCATCAAGAGCTCCGCTGACTACGGCATGCATGTGGCCGTTGACTTCGACGTGACCTATCCGCAGCTTCTGGGTGACGGCGAGCATATTGAGGAGATCAACGAGGTCCTGCGCGACACGGCGCTCTCGTTTGTGAATGAGTACTGGGAGCATCCCACTAAGGATGCCATCGAGCGCGTGAAGACTTCCGTCGAGGTATCTACGCTCGGTGTTCCCGAGGATGCCGACGCGCTGCTCTCCAGTGACGTGACCTGGGCCGTTACCTACAACAACGAGGACTTCATCAGCGTCTCGTTCTCCGACTCGTTCTGCATTGGCTCGTTTTCGGGCGAGTACCTGCGGCTGAGGTGCGTCAATGCCAATCTGAAGACGGGTGAGGTCTATACGTTCGACGACGTGATGCGTATGGACGAGACCATCGCCGCGCGCTTCGTGGACACGCTGCTGGTCAATGCCGGAGAGGACGACAACGGTGACGGCCAGGTGACGGAGGACGAGTGCTTCTCGGTCTCGATCATTGGGCGTCAAGCGTGGATTGACGCGCTGATGGGCCGCGGAGACTATGCGCACCGCGTGGTTCCGACGTTCTTCGTCGACGAGAAGGGCCGCGTGAACCTGGGCGTCTCGTATTGGCTGGGCAACGACAATGGTATCGTGCGTGGCTGGTGGGACGCCTATCTGACTGACGAAGAGCTTGAAGGCGCACGCAAGGACTCGACGTTCTGGACGCTTTGGGAAGCTATGAAGCCTGAAAGCGTAGAGACTGAGAACGTAGAGGCTGAAAACGTGGAGAGCGAAAACGTGGATACTGATGGTTGACGAGAGACCACTTCACGTGCGATAATCATGCATCGCAACGCCGGATTAGCTCAGTTGGTAGAGCGACGCACTCGTAATGCGTAGGCCAGCAGTTCGAGTCTGCTATCCGGCTCCACGACAAAACAGCAGGTCAGAGGCTATATTTGCTCTGACCTGCTTTCTTTGTTTCGGGCGATTTCCTGCGATTTGGCTACGGATTGGCTACGAGCTCTCGAAAAACGGCCCCTTTTCGGCCTTCCGGGTGCGGATAATCCGGCTCCCGCGCGGCCTCCCGTAGGCGGTGGGCTCGGGCGGCTCGGCGTCCTTATCGACGTACCACCTGCCCATGAACCGGTCGCCCTCTATCCTCCCGTCGCTGAGCCATCGGCGCACGGTCGCGGCGCTCACCCCGTGGCGGTCGGCATACTCGGTGGCGGCAATGAGGCGGTCGCTCTCGTGCTCGGTTGGCAGTATGGTGACGTTTGCCGGGTCGAACGTGATCGGGTAGCCGCACACCTCGATGGTGATCGGCTCCATGCTGACCGAGCCCACGTTCACGCGCCCGCCAGGACGGCCTCGCGCTCGCGCCTCATGGCGTCGAGCCGGGCGTGGCACCTCGGGCACAGCCAGATCACGTCGAGGGGCCTTGAGTAGTCGGCATGGTGGGCCTGTATCACCCGCTCGGTGTCGGGGCACCCGCACCCGCTGCAATGGTCGGGCTTTGTGACGAGGCCGGCGTTCATGGCAAGCCTGAGCGCGAGGTATGCCCGCTTGGGTGTCGGGTTGCGCTCGCACTGGCTCACGCGGGCCTCGAGGTCGCGCCCGGTTGCGTAGCGGTCCCGCCTCACCGTGCTCATGCACTCCCTGCACTCGGCCTGCAGCCCGTCTGGCCTGCTTGCGTTGCTGTCGAACTCGGACACGTCCAGCTCCCGACCGCACCTGCTGCAACGCTTGGTCGCGCTCATAGCAGCGCGCCGTTCGATACGAAGGCGGAGGTGTTGTTCCTGGCCAGTTCGTCTGCGCCATCTAGACCAAACATCCGGTCCAGCTTCTCGTCCTCGGTGAGCTCGTGCGCGGTCACGCCGAACACGCGGTCCAGCGCCTCCTCCTCCGTCTTGGGAGCCTCGGTGCCAGCGCCCGTGCCAAAGAACCCGTCCACGTATTTGTCGTGCTCCCTCTCGATAATCTCGGGGTCGCGCGCGTCAATGTCGGCAAGCTTTGCCTCTAGCTCGCTGATCTGGTCCCGTATGAGCCTGCGCTCAAGGTTTCGGGCCTCTCTTGCGATGTCCTCGTATGCCATGGTTCCCCGTCCACTTCTCCCCGTCCCCGAAGTCTGTAGGTGCAGGGACGGTCGGACGGGGTACGGTTTGCCGTCCCTGCCCACCCAACGTCTCGCGAGTGTCGTCATTTCCTTGCGACGCGGCTTACGCGATAGCCAACGCGGCAGCGGGGATGCGCCACCTGTTGTCGACCTTTGTGGCGCCGGTCACCATCCCCGCCTTGAGCCTCCTGTACACGGTCGTTATCGACTTTCCCGTGGCCTCGGCATACTCCTTCGGCGAAATGTGCGCGCCCAAGGCGCACGTACCCGCATCGGTTAGGGGGAGGGGATTGCCTCTGAGGCTGCGATCGTATGCGGCCATTCCCTCCGGGTCGTTCGCTATGGCCTTGCGCCGTATGCGCTCCTTGCGCTTCTGCGCGGCCCTGAGAATGCGGTACGATCTGCGGGTCTCCCACTCGACAAGCTCAAGGCAATAGGCGTCCTCCGCCCTCATGCGGTCGGCCTCGCTGGCGTCACGCGAGAGAACGGGCGGCTTCGGCATCTGCTCGCATACCCTCGGCTGTCCGACCCCCGCCTCCGAGTTCTCGTATACCGCGCGGTCCTCCGCGCTGAGAAAAGGCAGTATCTCCGAAATCTGCCGTTGCACCTCGGCGTGCCACGCGACATGCAGGCACGGCTTGCATATGCCGGTCTTCCAGTCCAGCGGGGCACTCCTCCCGCACATGGGGCACGTTGCGGTCGTTAGGCTTATCGGGTATCCGCATTCCCTCACCCTCGCGGCCACCGCCTCCAACGTCTCGCGCGGTCTGCCCATGGCCTCGCAGAGGTCGCCTATTGGCACGCGGCCCGCATTCTCAAGCAGGTAGCCAAGCTCCTCTGTGGTCCACCTCCTCTTGGCTGCGCCCATGCGGCATCACCCCGAAACGTCGGCCACGGTGTGGCAGCTTGTGTTGTGTCTCGGTCGTGTTAGTCCGTGTGTCGCTGCCGGGGTTCGATGCTCGAGTTCCTGGTGTGGTGGGGATGCCCTCGTATGCTTGCTTTTTAGGGTGTTAGATTTGTTGGCAATCCGTGGGCCTTGAGGGTTTTTAGGCCCTCGCAAATCTCGCAACCCATACAAATGCGAGATTTGTCCCGACTGGCCTTTTTATGCCCTGCAGAATATGCCCATCGTGCCCGATCGGACGCACCCGGGCGTGACCTGTCCTCGTGCGGCGCGTTCGTGACGGGCGTGATGTGGTTTTGTTTGCGCGCCGCCCTTGGTTCCTTTTATGGCGCTGCAAATGTAGCGATGCCGATTCCGTGCACACGGTCAGAGAATGGCCTTTTCGCAGAAAAGCGGGGCACCCGACGCCATGCCGGGTGCCCCTTGCCTTCCGCCCCTCTGATGGTGGGGTTGCGCCGCGCCCCGTGCCGCCGCCAATCGGCGCGGGGTGGGCTGGTCGTTATCCTCTGGTCACGCGCGGGGGCGCCTGCGTCAGCCCCTTCGCCGTGCGAGCAGGTCGCACACGCGCGCCATGACGTAGGCGAGCCCCTCGTACTCGCTCGCGCCCGGCTCGGTCCCGCACGTCGCCGCGGCCTCTATCGCGTACCTCACGCTGGCGCACAGCGCGTGCGCCTCGGCTATCGCGTCCGCCGCCGCGGTGCGCGGGCTCCTTCCGTCCGGCTCCATGGTTGCCTGCATCGTGGTATCCTCCTTGTTGTCTTGTGAGGGCTCGCGCCCTCCCTTGCCTTGGCCGGTCGTGTTGCCCCACGTCCGGCCTTTTCTATGCCTCGCGCCTGCGCGGCTGATATTGGTAGGTGCCGCACTTCGGGCACTCGATGAAGGTTGCACCCTCTTTGATGAAGTACTCCGATTCGGTGTGACACTTCACGCATTCGCAACGGCCCCTCGTGTCTTGGGCACTCGCGCCGGCGTTTTCGACAAATCGACCCCCTCCCCCCTTGGATTCCCCCTTCCCGTCGCGGTTCTCTTCCCGTTCAAAAGTAAAGTTCGGTTCATGTTCCGTTCCAGTGACGTTCCCGTTCAAGTTCCTGTTCTGCGTCGCTCTGGCGTCGCTCTGGCGTCGCTCTGGCGTCGCTGCTGGTTCTACCAGCACATAGGCGGACTTGCCTTCCTCTCCTGCAAAACTGAGGCGGCCGGCCTTGAATGGCTCGCACTTCGTCATCGCACGTTCCCAGACCCTGCCGTCGTACTTGTTGTTGACCCATTCGTGGGTTATGTAGCATTCGCCGTCAACGTCGAGCAGGTACCCGGACTCGTAGAGCTCCGGGAGCATGTCGAGCAGCCCAACGCCCCTAGCAGCCCTCCTGATTCCGATTACGTGGCCTGAGCCGTCCGCCTCTGGCAGAAGGTGGAAGTACAGGGCCCTCGCCCCGAGGGACAGTTCGAGAAACTCGTCCGTTTCGGTTACTTCTGTCGAGTAGCAGGCTCGGCTTCTCACGATAGGCCCCTCTTTCTACGCCAGTCCGAGGGCCTCTAGGGCCTTCACCTTGTTGACCTGCCACATGTTGCCGGCCTTCACGGCCTTGCCGGCGAGTATGCCCTCGCGGCACTCCTTGGCGACGTGTACGCGGCTCCATCCCGTTATCCTCGTGAGCTCCTTCCACGTGAGCAGGGCGGGCATTGCCTCGATCTCCTCCATGCTCGCGCGTTCCTCGTTGCGTGCGCTTGCCATTGGCTCTCCTTTCGCCGTTTGATAATCTTTGTACCCATCATAAACCGTTTGATAATCTTTGTACAGCTAAAATGCTAAAATGCTTTGCGTACATGATGAGGGGAGGCGGGTGTGGCCGATATTCCAGACGTAGGCAGTACCGGACAGCTCGTTCTCGATATCGATGAGCTTGTGCGCCATATTGTGCAGAAGTCGGGCAAAACCCCTGCACAGCTATCGCGTGAAATTAGCAGGTCAAAAGGCTATGTCGGCTCTTTACTGAGCCATGGCACCGTGCCAGGTCTTAGCGTGCTCGCTGATATCGCCGAAGCGTGCGGCTACGGTGTCGCCCTGATCTCCGATGATGAGGCGATAACGGTTTTACCGGGTGAGAGTCCGGCAACCGATGCGAGCGGCAACAGAATCGACCCTTGGGACGATATAACGCGCGAGCTGAGCGCGTCGCGGCGTGTGGTGGTGTGCATGGGCGAGCTGCCCGAGGATGAGTTTGCGGATTACCCAGACGGAAAAGCGGGCTATCTGCGCGAGCTGATGGAGTCGCTAAACGGTGCCAGTGTAGGCGAGCCCGGCGATACTTCCGATTGATAGCGGTCGCGTCCGCCTATCTCCTCTGCGGTTCGACGCTATCCGTGCGTTATCTCCCTGCCCACGAAAAAGGATGCGGGCCATTTGTCGGGGCCCGCTTTGATGGCGATGCTGTCGGCCTGTGGCATGCGGATGCCTCGCACGTTGGCGGTTACTGTCGCGGCGTCGAACCTGTGGCCGTCGATGCTGACGGTGGCGCCGTTTTCGATGCTGATTTCTGAGTCGAGCACCAGCACGAGCCATCTTCCGGCGTTTATAGCGTTGATTATTCGCGCCATTCGTCGGGCTCCCTTCACGGCGCTAGTACCAGCTGATCGTGCCGGACTCCCTGAGCTGCCCGGTCCTCCTGAACAGCTCCAGCGCGTGCCGCATCTTCGAGCCATACAGCGCATAGCCCATGGCCTCGTCGGTCGGCGCCGGCTCCGTTACCTCACACGTGTTGGCCTCCAGATCGAGCACCGCCGTCCCCGTGTCGGCTTGGTCGCCCTCCACGGCGTACTCATACGCGGCGCGGCTTCCCTCGGCGGCTTTGAGTCTGTACGTGATCACGCTGTCAGCCCCTCCTCGGCCTCCTGGCGGGCTCGTGTAAGCCCGAATTTGCCCCTCTTCGCCCAATGTGGCACTCTTTGCCCGCAATCATGGCGAATGGCCCGAATTTGCGGCGCTCCGCCTGCGACGGCTAGTCCCTCCTGTCTCTCGGGCTATGCCTCCTCCTGAACCCTTCGCCTATCACGTCGATTGCGTGCCCGTTGCTACTCGTCCTCGGCGAGTGCCAGTACGTTCAGAATCTGACGGCACGTCTCGCCTCGTTCGTTGGTGCCGTCCCCCTCCTCGTTGATGCCGTGGTGCTGTAGCTCCTCCACGAGGCGGTCCGTCATTGCGAACCATTCCTCGTCGCTCACGTCGGTGGTCGGCGCGGTCGGGAGGTCAAGGCTCGCCATGAGTTCCTTCTGCCGTTGGGTCAATTCCACGGTTGCCATTTTGCCTCCAAACTGGTTCGTCCCTCGTCATGCGACCCTGAGCGCCGGCCTGCATCCTGCCGCGAGTGACGTTGCCGCCTTGGTCTGCGCGGCCTCCCTCGTCTCTGCCAGCGCGGCGGCGTACCTGCGCATGGTCACGGCGGGGTCGGCGTGTCCCATGAGCGAGGCCAGCGTGCGCACGTCGGTTTTCACGACCGCTATGTGGTGCGTTGCGAACGTGTGCCGCAGGTCGTGCAGCGTCACGACCTCGCCCGTCGTGCCGGTGACGGGCTCGCGCCCCGGCTCCCACTCCTCGCCGCGCCTGCGCCGGTCCTTGGGGTCGCGCTCGTGCCTGCCCTTTGCGAGCTTGTTCCATAGGTGCCCCAGCGCGTTTGGGGTGAAGTGCCTGCCGTCGGCGTAGCCGATCACCCTGCAATCCTCGAACGGCACCGCCTCGGGGGCGGTCTTACCGTCACTGAGCACCCACTCCTTGCGCCACTCGGCCTCCTGCGCCTTGCGCCACTCCGCCAGCACCCGCTCGAGCTCGGGCGTCATGGGGACGTCGCGCGTGCCTGCGTAGCTCTTGGGGGCCTTGGCCTCGGTGCCGCCTCCAACGTTGGCGATGGACTCGCGCACGCGGAGGGCGCCCTCGCCCACGTCGCGCCACCTGAGCCCGCTGATCTCGCCGGCCCTGAGCCCGCAATGCAGGGCGATTCGCGCGCCTATCCTGAGCCGGGGGTTCTTGGCCTCGTTGAGCAGCGCGTTCACCCTCGCCACGCCCTCGGAGTCGAGCGCGTTGGGCTCCTTGGTGGGGGAGGTGGGTATCTCGTCGCGCCTGATCTTGTCGGTGCAGGGGTTCGCGGCCATGTCGCCGTTCTCCACGGCGCGGTCGCAAACCTGATGCAGCAGCGTGAACGCCTTCCGTACGGTGCTCGGCGCCAGCCCGCGCGCCACCATGCCGCGCACCCACAGCCTCACGGCCTTCTGGTCGAGCTGCGAGATCGTGACGCCCTCCAGCCCCTCGCCGATGATCGGCGCGTACTCCAGATATCCGCGCGCGGTCGAGCCAGCCAGCACGCCGGCGCGCCCCTCCATGTCGGCGCGGTAGTAGTCCTCGACGGTGGCTTCGCGGTCGTAGACGCTGCCCGCCAGCTCCTCTCGCCAGCGGTCGAGCGCGGCCTGCGCCTTGCGCCTGTTGCGGTTGCCGCCCTTGTCGGTGTAGATCGGCGCGCCGTCCTCGCCCTTTAGGTGCCTCGTCTTGGTGCGCCAGCTCCTGCCGTCCTCGCCCCTGTATCGGATGTTGCCCTTCCAGTGGTAGCGGCCCTTGGAGTCCTTGGCCTTGGTGAGGCTCGCGCCTCGAATCTCCATCGCTCCCATGTTTGCCCCCATGGTTCCGATTTGGCTACGGATTGGCTACGAACTCGTAGCCAAAGTGCTGTTTTCAACAGTTTACCATAGGATGCCACAGTATCGCATATGATATAAAAGCGCAGATAAACGGCATAAAATGAGGATTGCATAAGACCCTACAGAATCAAAGGTGATGCATAGCCCTACGCACTCGTAATGCGTAGGCCAGCAGTTCGAGTCTGCTATCCGGCTCCATCGCATTTCCGCAGGTCAACCAGTGTTTTTAGTTGGCCTGTTTTGCTATCGATGATGCGTTGCACCCTTGCTCCGCCCCTACTGATCACCCTTGGGCTTGGGGGTGCACAAGGCAAAGAGCGCCGCGCCGGCAGCCAACCAGACTGACAGCAACAAACACGCTGCCGTTGTGCCCTTTGTCATCAGGGCGCTCAAGATCATGGGCCTGAACCTGGTGACCACACCGGTCTCGTCCTCGATGAGCTCGGACAGCTCGGCCTTGGTGTATCCGCGAGCTTTATAGCGGTTCTTGAAGACCGTCTTCCAGCTTTCGGCAAAGTCGCTCAGGAGGCTTATCACCACAATGGCGAGCAGTGCCCAGGCAACAGACTGGTTGACGGCAAAGAGCGCAAAGGTCACCGAGAGACCCAACAGAGAGACAATGGTGAGCATACGCCTGCTGGTGACGTGGCTCTTCACATCCTGCAGCACGGGCGCACAGGCCTGACGGACGGCACGACCCACTACGGAGAGCTGCGAGATGGTTGCGTCAACCATGCCCGTCGATTCCATGAACAGCGGAAACACGTACTGCTCATACCCTTCCGCAAGAATCGTGGGCAAGCAGCTGGCAACAAAGATGCCCCAGGTGCCAGGCTCTCTCAAAAGCTTCAGGAACCCTAACTCGCCTTCCACGCTCTTGGCGCCTTCCGCGTCCACATCGCCATCGGTCCCCACAACAACAGAGGCCCCCACAGGTATTGCCATGCACATAAGCACAGCTGTAAGCGCCACGGCAAGGGCCGCAGCGCAGTAGATCCATGCCGTCCCAAATACCCCCGATACCACACCACCCGCAAAGCCAGCAAACGTGGTTGCGGCAGAGGCGGCTCCAAGGCCACGCAGTGCCTCGTCGCAATCCTCCTTGGCCGTTGCCGTGCGTGCGATATCCTTCCATGATCTGCCTACTACAGCCAGACACATCGACGAGGCAAGCTTTCCCACCACAAACAACCAGTACCAACCATTCAAAGCCGCAAGCAAACATGCCAGCTGTGTTACCACGCCTGCGGCCAGCGCGCACATCACAACCGTCCTGCAGCCTTTCTTTTTGCCCAGAACCACGTACATCCTGGCACCCACAGGCTTGGCAAGCGCGCTTACCGTAAGCGGCAGACCTACAAGAAGTGACTGGTCCGAGGCCCCAATGGCTGCAAGTAGGTCCTTTGAGACAATTACGGCCAGAGACATATCAAGTCCCGAGGCGATGGAGGTAATGAACACCATGGGGCGCACCAGCAGCGCGCCTGCCCCCTCGTCCCCCTTGCGGCGAAGCTGCCGGTAGCGCAGCATTACCTTTCCGCCATTCGAGAGCTCGCTTGCGGCCATATAGATGGCCACGTTTGCCACCACAAACGTGAGGATGTTCTCTAGCATCTTCTCGGCCTGGGCGTGCGCAAACGACTCTATGCGACTACCCAGCTCAAGCACGGCCTTGCAATTTCCGTCCTTGTCAAGCAGCGGTATCAGCGCGTAGACGGAGAAGCCATCAAGGGTCGAACCATAGCGCACCTTGATGACGCTCTCAAGCTCCCCCACGTTCCAATCCTTGCTTTGGGCGCACGAGCTTATCTCGTCAGCTTCGGCATTTGACGCCACGCGCGCGCCATATATAAGGTCTCGTCTGTTGGACGTAAGATAGCGTACATCGCCCGATGAGTCCACGGCATAGAGGTTGTAGGAGAGGTTAGAGCTGTCCTGCGAGGCGGCATAGGCAAGATAGTCAAGGGTGTTATTGAGCTGCTTAAGATCCTTGCCGTCATCTTTGGCCTGAGTGCCCTCGAGACGCGCGGCCTCCCTGTTGGCCACCTCGCCAAGATGCTGGTACGACGACAGATAGAGGAAGTTGGCCAACGTGCTTATCTCGTGATGGCGCGCCTGCAGGACATCCATGAATGCGGTGAAGGAGAAGTAGGTCATGCAACCCAAGATGACAGAGGACACGGCAAGCGCAAGAACCGCCCTGCTCACCCGTTCGTGCTCGCCCTTTTCTAGAACCCGTTTGGCGGCAACTACCACAAGTCCTATCAACGACGCGTTAAGCGCGATAACCCCTACAAGCACAAGCGCGTTGAACAATTGATACGCAGGACTCAACGCACAGGTATCAAAGGTTGTAGGATGCGTTGGATGCACAAACAGGGCGTCGTCTATGCCATAGAGCACCACCTCACCGGTATCGGTGGCTATGGCAATGTAAGCGTCGGTGATGCCGGCGGAGTAAGCAACCAGATCGTCTCCCAAGACCTGCGCGGGTCGCTCGTTGTTGGGATCAACAAGCAACAGCTTCTTACGCTCGGTGTCGCTTACCACCAGTCTACCGTCATGTGTAACGTCAACTGAGACCAGCAGACTGCCATCTGAGGAGGCAAGCTGCTTGAAGCTGCCATCTTCGGTCTCAGCAAGCAGCTCTCCTTTAGAGGTGGTCACGTAGAGGCGTTTGGCCTTCGCGTCGTAGGCCGCGTCATAGACGGCATGGGGCAAGGTATAGCTCTTGACCTCCTTAGGCTCTCCCCCATCAGCGGGTATCTCTATGAGGCTTAGAGTTTTGGCGCCGTCGTCAGACTGCACGATGCGCACTATGCACAGGGAGTCGTCACTTGCAACAAGCTCGATGACCGAGGGACTGCCCACCTGCTTGCCCGCAAGAGAATCGCTCTGCCAAACCACGGACTTGAACCTACCAGAAGCGTCGTAGGCAAGAACGGCTTCGTTTGCCACAAACTCGCTGTCCTCCTCGCGGCGGACACCAAAGACGTAGATGGTGTCACCTTGGCGCTCTAGCTCGCATGCTTCGGTGATGGGCACCTCGCCGGTAATGAGGCTGACGATGGCAGTCACGCACTGGTTCTTATCAAAGAACACCAGGCGCTGTCTGGACATGTCAACGTAAACGCCTCCATCTTGGTCTGCAATTGCCCTTTCTGGCGTATCAAGTGCAAGCTCTTTCCAGGGCAGCTGGTAGGGCTTGCCGACGGCCGTAAAGACCAAAAGCAGTGACACGACCATCACGGCAAGCAGCGCCCATACGCCTCTCCCAAGAGAGGTGTCCTCTGTCGCAGCAACCTTTGCGTCATCTGTCGCGGCGACCTTTGCGTCTTCTGCTGTGTCGGCCTTTGCGTCGTCAACCATGCCAGCGACACCTTTCTGTGGATGCCCTACCAAAGAACATGCAGCTATGGCGTGAATTGGCTTCTATTCAATGGTACCTCTCATGGAAACGTAAAGCAGTTGTGACAGTTGGGGACAGGCACCATGTGACAAATTGTCACATGGTGCCTGTCCCCAACTGTCCATGTTCCAACGGCCAC
>JAFWMI010000008.1 GCA_017513965.1 Atopobiaceae bacterium | reverse complement strand
CCGCAGCGGTCGCCATCCCGCCCATCCCCAGCCGAGGCAAGCGCGCTACCCATCCACCGTCTGCCGACCTATTCGTTCGTTGGAGGATGACGAGATCACAATTTACGGCGTCTCCAAAGGATTGTATACGTACAAATCCACGCTCGGAGGAAACATCACCATTCCGTTGGTGGGCATAGAAAAAATCGAGCAGTAGCTCTCATAAGCATTAGCTCCTAGATCGAACCATAAGGTGACGCGCGCAAAACCGTGCGTCACCTTATGGTTCGTTTCATATGTGTCTCTGGGCAAGGATACAGCAGCTCGTCCATTAGACGGATCTATGCTACAGTGCTTCTTCGAGTGCCCGGTAGAAGGCTTCGTACCCAATCGACATGGTCTCTTCGACAGTCTCGCGATTGCCGAAAACGACGATCCTTGGTACATGGAGCATAATTGCATGCACCCCGTCATATTTCTCAATCTTGCCAGCTGCGGAGCAGACACGATTGAAGGGACGATGGCAAAGATCGCCAACGCCATTGCGCATGAGTACACGCGCCACCGCTATCTCTACGACGAGAGGCGGATGTTCCCCCAAGAGCTGGAGCTTTTCAGGCGTTTGTCAACAAAAACAGCCAGAAGAGGCGAGCTCGTCGACTCGCTGGCGTGGCTTTCGACGCTCCTCGCGCGCTACCACAGCACCCAGACGGTCATTCTCATTGACGAGTACGACACCCCGGTGAACGACGCCCACATCAACGGCTTCAGGCACGAGATGCTTGACTTCTACCGCACCTGGCTCTCGGATGCCCTCAAAGGAACGGTGGACCTTTTCTGCTCCGCGCTCACCGGCGTGCTACGGGTCTCCCAAGAATCCATATTCAGCGAAATCAATAACGTGAGGATAGATACGACGCTTGATGACGACCACGCCGAGGCGATAGGATTTACTTCCGCAGAGGCCAAGGCGCTCGCTGTCTATGTGGGCCGTGCTGACAGGATGGACGAAATGACCGCGTGGTACGATGGTTACCGGTTCGGCAGCACGAACGTATACAACCCTTGGAGCGTCCTCAATTACCTGCACTCTGGCGTGGCCCAACCCTACTGGACCAATACGAGCCGCAACGGTATTGTGGTAGACCTTGTGAGACGCGCCGACGAGGTGCAGACTGCTGAGCTCGCCGAGCTCGCCAGCGGCGGAACCGTCTCAAAGGCCCTCGACCTGCGCACCGTCTTCGACGACCTCTCCGAGAATTCCGGGGCCGTGTGGGCCCAGCTCTACCAAACAGGGTACGTGACGACCGAAGACACGGGCACGCCCAACGACGACATGATGCCGCGCCGGCTCCACGTGCCCAACCTCGAAGTCCGGCGCCTGTACGGCAAGGAGCTGATTGCCCGTGCTACTCATCTGGCAGGTTCAGCACAACGCCTCGCCATGTTGCATCGCGCGTTTACTGCTGCCGACGCACCCGCCGTACAGTACGCCTTGCGACAGATTCTGCTCGACTCGACCTCGTACCATGACCTTACGAGCGAGGCGGGCTACCACGTGCTCCTACTCGCACTGCTCTACGCAGTGCCGGGCTATCGCCCTGCCACCTCCGACCGCGAGAGTGGTGACGGAAGGTGCGATGTGCTGTTGGAGCCACTTCCGAGCGAGGTCACCCGTCTTCCCGCTCATGCTTTGGAAATCAAGCTGGATCGTAACGCCACCGATGACAACGCGCTATACACCTGTGCCCGCGACGTCGCACTCGCCCAAGCAAAGGACCTCACGTACGGCCATGGCCTCGCAGGCTCCGGCCTCGTACGCTGGGGAATCTCCTTCTGCGGCAAGCGTGTTGCCGTGACGTGTGAGCGCTCCTAGAAAGTGCCTTCCAGCCAGACGCGGTCGCCCAAGCATGACCCATCCGGCGACTTTCCTCCGTGGTTAGCACAACGACTTCCCACTCACGCCCTGCTTGAAAGGACATGCGGAGTATCATTGACGCATGGGTCAAACATAGCGAAGGGGGTATCTGATGGATTCGGAGAGTCCCATACTCCAAGGGAGGGTTGCAGGCGGCAGACGCGCAGGCTCAATTGGACACGTGGCCGTGTGGGTTCTGGTGTTGGCCATTACCCTCGGCGTGTCGTGCCTGACACCCAAGCCCGCCTTGGCAGCAACCAGTGTGTCCGCTAAGGTCTCGGGGTCGGTGGATTACCGTGCATCCTACGAATGCCTCACCAAGATGAACAAGCTACGCCAGAGCAAGGGCCTCAAGACGCTTAAGATGGACAAAGCCCTCCTTAAGGCGGCGGAGCAACGAGCTGCAGAGATCTCCGTGGCCTTTGCGCACGTGAGGCCAAACGGCAGCAGCCCAGCAACGGTTTCGGGATATTTGCGGGGCGAGGTTATCGCGAAGGTCATGAGTGGAAGCAATGCGTATGAGCTGTGGAAAGGGTCGCCGGACCATTACGCAAACATGGTGAACTCCTCTTTTAGGACATGCGGGATTTGCTGCTTTGAGAGAAGCGACCTGAGCAACACGGACGAAGGTCGCACAAAGTGGTGGGTGGCGGTCTTCGGCACGTCGAGAAGCGGCTCGGTAAAGAAGAGCACAGCTATAAAACGAAAGACCTCAAGGGTGCAAATCGCCAAGAAGTACCTCACAAAGAAAAGCATCAGCATGTATTCCGGTTGGATGAGCGAGTGGGTCAACGAACAGGCCGTTGTCTACTTCAATCCATCCTTTGGGTTCTCGAGCGGCATTCTTCCCAATAGCCTGTTCAACTTCAAGAGCTCGAAGAAGTCGGTCCTGACCGTCAACAAGAGCGGCGTGCTCACCCCAAAGGGTAGGGGCAAATCGCGGATTACGGCGACCCTCAAGGGCAAGAAGTCATGCAACACGTCCGCGACGATGAAGGTGGATAGCGGCCACTTCGGCGAGGTCCATCGCTTCGACTAAAACGAGCGGAGGGGCTTGCCTGTTCCACCTGAGGAAGCCCTGGGCTCAATTGCAACAATCATTGTAGTCGGAGCAAGGCGGCCCTCCCCTCTTTCGTTGCGGTAAAGGCCTTCGGGTTTGGTTTTTCGGGCTCCGAATTCACGGGGTCACATTCACGGGCCCATCTACCTGCGCTTATGTAGGGTGCCATAGCGCCCATACGGCAAAAGGTGCCCAGCTTTTCAAACCCGAAGGCCGTTAGCGCAACGAAGCATGCGACCTGAAGGCATGCCTCGAGCTCAGGCGCTCGGGCAAGGACGAAGACGACCATTCCGACGCACGAAGCACCAAGCGAAGGCCAAAGCATCTGAGGGGTTGAGACAAAAAGATAGGGCCGGCGTAGCAGCGCCATTGGCCCTAGTCTAAACCCCAACGGCGTTGCCTAGCGCACCCTTTACTGACTAGGCTGCCGTCAGCTGTATTCTACCCGCTTCCGCTGGCCTTAGTCAACGAGGGCGGCCGTGAGGTCGATCAGATAACTGTCTCCCCATAGGATACCCACCTTCCAACGGCCAAGAACCGCATCATTAGAGACATGATTCCACACTGTGCTGGCATAACATTTCGACAATCAGGTCTCTGCACCGAGAATGCTCGTTGCACAGCGTGCAAGGCTAGACGATGGAAGCCAGCTCGCCACATTTCAGCGATGCACTAGGCTTTGGAATAGCCTTTGATAAGCCAGTTGGTTCGAAGAAAAACACTGTAGAAAGTGGTATGATTGTGCTGGCGGCAACGCCACCAGAAACTCGGGATCATGTCCCCCTACTGGATCTAGGTTTGGGTGCCGTCGCTCGAACCGAAGGTGAAGGTCGGGGGACTTCCCGTGCCTATGACTCCGAGTATCTCAAGAAATCGTACATTCGCACACACTTGCGAAACGCGGAGTCCTTGAGCAAGCGCACCCTCTCTTCAGAGCTCTCTTCCGTTGACAGCAGACCTCGCTTTAGAATCTCACCCAGTTGGTCCACGTCAATTTCATCGTCGTAGAGGTACGGCACGAGTGCGTACGGTGCATCTGGCTCGCATACCCTTACAAGACCATTCACGCTCGTAGACCCGACGTACTTTTGATGCTTTTTCTCCATGTCCCTAGATGATCCTTCGGTAGGGTTGGTGGGCAAAGAACTCAGAGGTTTCCAGAAAGACTAAGGGCCGCCATCTTCCATGTACCAAGCACATGACGATTCGCCCTCGAGCCCACATGAGCGCGAGGGCAATCTTGTTCACAACAGACAAACGCTTAAGACAATTCCGTCATCGCGGCAATCATTCGACTCGTCAATCGACTCGTATGCCCCGCACCAACAATCGCCCAGATCTTCTCATCACTCCCCCTTTGTGAGATCATGACCATGAATCAACAAAGCCAGCAAGCATGGGAACGGGGCGCGTGCCATGGGCGCACAAGCGAAGACCATCAATCTGCTTCTTTACGACGGAAGCCTGCAGGGAGTCATCAGCATCGAGGACTCGGGTTGGTATTCCGGAGAAATGTACATAGCCCCACGCGCGTCGATGGACAGCCTGCTCAGCACGGACGCTTGCGTCAAGTATGGCGTATACCTGTTGCTCGCGCATAACCGCGTGTACGTGGGACAGTCAAGCGACCTCTCGCGCAGGCTAACCCAGCACCTCTCGGGCAAGGAGTGGTGGGAGAATGCGATTGTCCTCACAACCAAGGACGATAGCCTCAACCATGCCGATATCGACTGGCTGGAGGCGTCCCTCATCGAACGCGCGAGGTCAATTGGCCGGCTTGAATGTGACAACCACCAGCGTGGTAACCCCATCAAGGTCGACCGCTTCCGCGAAGTGTTTCTCAGGCAGTACCTCGACGAGGCGCTGTTCCTTATGGAGTTCGTCGGCATCAGTGTGTTCGTCGACAAACCGACGGCGAAGGAGGATCCACGGACAACGCGCGTCGACCTCACCGATGTGCACAACCGTCTGGCGTTCGGCACGCGCTCCAAAGCACTTGCCATCCAGTACGCAACTGAGCACGGTGCCGAGGTCAGTGCACACGCTAACTACGCGGTACGGGCAAAGAACCGCCCAGAGTTCTTCCTCAACCCGCAGAAGCACATGCTCGAACGTGACTGGACCCTCGTGCTCAACGACAACGAAAAGTACGAGCTGATCGTCCTCCGCATTCCGCCACACTCGCTGGAAATCGGAGACATAAACTCGTCCGGACTCATGTTGAGGAAGGACAAGCGAGAGTACCTGGACCTGCATATCGACGCGAATACGCTTCGTGACCGCGTGAGCGGTGTGGGTTTCTCAGAGTTCCTCGTAGCTAGGATTCCGTACTAACGTGGCACACGGCAAACTGCCACGCCTCCCCCTTTTGCCATCCCTTTCCCAGCGTCAACGGATATGTATATAGATTCTTGCAACGTAAGCGCAAACAATAGAGGCATGGTACACGGGCTTTAAAGCTTCGGGTGGGGTACGCCATGGAATTGTCTATAGCGCTACTGGCTGTTTTCGCAGGACTTCTTTTGGCTTGGTTGGCAATGCGCTCCAAACGCAAAGCAAGGGAAGGAACCCTTGCCAAAGAAGCGGAGCAGATTCAAATTGCGCAAGCGAACCTCAGCGAGCTCTCTTCCCACATCTTGACGCTGTATGAGACCATCACCAAAACATGGGACTTCGATACTGGCTATCTCATGAAGAAGGACTGGGACGTCATACTCGAGTCCGCCAGCCCCACCCTTTCCCTCCTCTCCGACATTCCAGAAAGCGTTATCCAGCAGAGCGACTATGCCTCCCAAATCGCGTATGTAACAAAGTGCTGCCAAAACCCTCATTTCTGCGACGAAAGAAACAGCAAGTACAAGGCTCACGAGCTTAGGGCCAGCAACCGTCTGCTATCAAATGTCGATGGCGGCAAGTCGCTTGATCCGCAGCAGCGAAATGCAGTGGTCACCGACGAGTACAGCAACCTTGTGATCGCGGGAGCCGGTAGCGGAAAAACGTCAGTCGTCGTTGGCAAGGTAAAGTATCTTGTTGAGCGCTGGCACGTCGATCCCTCACAGATCCTGGTGACCTCATTTACCCGTGCTTCCGTCGACGACCTAATAACGCGAATCGAAGCGAGCGGAGTCAAAGGCGTCGCAGCGAAGACCTTCCACGCCCTTGGCCTACACGTCCTCGGCGATGTTGCCGTGGCTCAGGACAACGCACTACAAAAGCACGTAACGTCGTACCTTTCCAAAAGGCTGTCCTCGCACACAGATCAGGCTGCGGCTTTTCTAGAGTTCTTTGGCATGTGGAGTCTTGCCCCTGACGAGAGTCCAGACTCTAAGGAAGCCGAGGTAAGAATGCGGCTACTCAAGGCCTTAGACATGCGTACGCTCAAGGGCATGGTTCAAGAGACGTACCATCAGGACAACATGGACACTATGCTCGGTGAACGAGTAAAGAGCGTTGAGGAGCTCATGATTGCCAACTTCTTGTTCCTCAACGGTGTCACGTACGAGTATGAACGGCCATATGATCATGCGATACCTGCAGAGCTCGCAGACGAGAATCGGCGCGCCTACCAACCAGACTTCTATCTCACCGACTACGACATATGGCTGGAACACTTCGGCATCGACGAGAACGGACGTGTTCCCTGGATGAAGACTCCCGTTGAAGAGCAGGCATACCTTGACGGAATGGCGTGGAAGAGAAAAGTACATGCTGCATGCGGAACCAAGCTCATCGAAAGCTATAGCTGGTGGAACAAGGACCAGGATTTGCTCAACAAGGTCGAGAGATTACTTAAGGCCAATGGTGTCACACTCACCATCGACCCAAAGCGCAACGCAACCATGTGTGGGGATCTCTTGCGCGACGAGAGGTTCTTCCGGTCTATGACACAACTTATCTCGACCTTTATCTCCCTAGTCAAATCCTCCAACAGGTTCGCACCGGAAGTGGACGACAAAGCACGAGAGACATACAGGGGCAACGGTGCCATGTGGCACCGATACGACCTTTTCACGCGATTCGCCTGGCCTATTATGGAGTCCTACCAGCGATCGCTCGCCAGCGGAACGAGGCCAAGGGTCGACTTCGACGACATGATCAATAGGGCCGCAGAGCTTATCCGCAAAGAAGGGTATTCGGAGCGATATCGCTATATCATCGTTGATGAGTACCAAGACATATCCCTCAGCCGCTTTGGTTTGCTCTCCGCCATCCGGGACGCTACTGGCGCCAAGCTCACGTGCGTCGGCGACGACTGGCAAGCCATCTACCGGTTTGCCGGGAGCGACGTCACGCTGTTCACCCACTTCGGCAAACTCGTTGGTCACTACGAAGAGATGCGGCTCGAGCAAACCTACCGTAATTCTCAGGCACTTGTTGACGTCGCGAGCACGTTTGTCCGCAAGAACCCTGACCAGCTGCACAAGAGTGTTACATCCATGGCATCCAAGCAGCCACGACCTCCCGTAGCAGCTATTTCGCTCGCCGACCAAAGAGCCGCCTTCACGTTTGCGCTCAACGACTTGCTGGCATCACCGGGTGGTGCGGGCGAAATAAAGGTGCTGGGCAGGAATAAGCGAGACCTCGAGCGAATCTTTCCCAACCTTACTCCCGTAGACGGCTTTAGCTTCCGAGATCCCAAGAAGCGCAGCATTGCGGAGAAGAAGTTCGACAAGGTCATTAGATATAAGCCCCCCAACGGCAAGCCCATGGAGATTGGTTACATGACGGTTCACAAGTCAAAGGGGCTGCAGGCAGACAACGTCATCGTGATAGGCCTTGTTAACGACCGATACGGCTTCCCCAACATGATTGCGGACGACCCGATTCTGGAGCTGCTGCTAGCCAACAGTGACCGATACAAGTTCGCTGAGGAACGTCGGCTTTTCTACGTGGCACTGACGAGGACCAAGAACAGAGTTTGGTTGGTTACGGGCGACGACTCCGGATATCCAGGCATCTCCGCATTCGTAGACGAGCTTCGACGAGATAACAGTGATGGCCAAAAGTTCGCTTTCTACAGCCTAGAGGTGTCAGACCCGTCTGCCAGATGCCCGCGTTGCGGTGGCGTGCTGCTGAAGAGGACGGGGCCAAACGGTGACTTTGTCGGATGCAGCGGGTATCCGTTCTGCGACAAAACATACCAAGACGTCAGGATACTAGAAGATAAGAAGAAGTGTCCCGCGTGCGGTGGTTGGCTCACGCGAAGAGTCAGGAGACGTGACGGCAAGGAGTTTTATGGCTGCACCAATTGGCCAAAATACTGCAGCTACACCATAGAACTTGATGGGACAGTGGGTCCTGCCCCCGCAATCGAATGGAGCGGTAGAGACAATTATCGACACACGACACGCACGACCGCCAGTATTGAATATCAACGGACCGGTCCCCGAAGTGTTGGGAAGAATGAGCAATCTACGCCCAGTTGCCCGATCTGTAGAGCACCGATGGTGGTGAGGACGGGTCCATACGGTCAATTTTATGGATGTACACGATATCCGCAGTGTAACGGGAAGAGAAATCTCTCCTCTTCAAGAGGGTCTCAGCAACGTTCGCAATACCACAAATCAACTGCTTGCAACCAATCCCCGAGGTGTCCGAAGTGCGGTGCTCCGATGAGGGTTTGGACTGGAAAGCGCGGAAAGTTCTACGGCTGCACGCGATACCCGTCATGCGATGGCACGAGGGACTATGGTGGCTAGAGCAGCTATTCATAAGCAAGTTGCATCACTGGGCACAATGAGTCGGCACGCGATATAGTATTAGCTCTCCGTCAAGTCTAGAAGGTGTCCTTATCGATTGATTCGGTTTGTATACCCGTGCCTCGGAGGTCTCGTATGTCACTAACAGAAATCTCGTAGCTGTAACCCCAATCAAGCGTAAAGGTGTCTTCCGCACCAAACACGCAGCGGTAATACTGGCCCTTGTCTCCAAACATTCCTTTGTCACCGAACCAATGCTCTCCGTGCGCCTCATTCATTCGATAGGTACCGACCGGCAAGCTTACGGTCGATGTATCCCCGGGCTGAATAAAAAGAGACATTACCAAGATGTCACCATCGTAAATCTTGTAGAAGGAGTCTCCTCCAAGGTTATGAATGGTGAGAGGAACCGACGATGATGCGTAGCCAGGATTGGTGTATGTTGGACCCGTATTCGGAGACTCTTGAATACAGGCCTGAGCCCGTTCGGACAAATCTGGCAAGTCCACAGCGGAATCTTCCTTCAGCGCATTGAATTTTGCGTACGCCTCATAGTAATCACCCGCAGCAAACAGCTCCTTCGCCGCAGCGTATGCGATATGGGTGTCGCAGACATCGATAAGCTCTTCGACGTCTTTAAAATGATTGTCTGTAATCGCTTTGAAAGAAGACTTCGCGCCTTTCCAACGCTTCTTCGCCATCTTCTTCTTCCCTTTGTAATACGCGGCGTAGTCTCGACAGGTCTGGGCTTCATATTGCCCATGGCTATCGCCGAGTTTCTCATAGGCCTTTGCTGCGGCTTTCCAGGCGTTGGGATCCTCTCCGGCATCCGTCTCGGCCTGTTTGGCAGCAACTCCAAGCAGGGCCTTCTGCATCATCGCTTCAGAGTCTTCGTAATCTCCAAGGTTTTCAAAGACGTCAGCCGCCTTCTGGTATTCGCCAAGATTGTAGTAGTCCATAGCGCGCTCATACTTGTTGGCAGGACTCATCGAAGTGTAGATTAGAACCGCCACAAGCACTGCAACAATTACCGCAATCGCCTTCCACAGGCGACCCTTTTTGGGACTGCTCGAGCTCTTGCTCGTTGACGCCGTGCGACGATTCTCCGGAACAGATCGACCGGTGCTTCCGGCTGGCGCGGAAGACTGCGACTTATTGCCGAGCTTGTCACTTTGAAATACAGCTGTCTTCAGATGCATGGGCGAATTGGCGGCATAAACGGTACCCACCATCTGACCGGAGCTCAACGGCAACATTAATATACGTATGTCTTTCTCGGGAATACTGATTAATGGGATCAGTTGCCCCCCGCCTGGCATCTCAACAATCGACCAGTTAACCAGCCACATTCCCATGGAGCCACGCATGTCATCGCTGAGCATGATGGTTGACAGAGTGTTAAAGGGCAAAGCGTCGCCAGAAACGGGTATCCACGTACCGCAAACCATTTTCACGAGCTCATCATACTCTCCCTTCATCAGGCGATTCCATTCCTCGCAGACGGCAGCGATGGAGGACTGGCCCTCTGAGGGCGGTTCGAAGCCAATCACACTGACGCGTTCAACATACTTCCTCAAGGCGTCAACATATCCACGAGCATTACTCTTTTCATCAAAGCTATCGGTGTGTTCAATGGAATAAACGTACCTGGCTACTTGTCGGTAGAAGAAATAGATCTCACCAGCTGAAAGAATATCCTTATCGTCCCCAGCGGCGTACCATACTAGAGTCTGGAAGCTTGCAGGGTATCTGAGCATCCAACCACTCGTGCTTATGTCTTCCAGCGCATCTGCCGCGCTATGCAGATCGAGATCGTATGCTCCTATGAGTGAGTTGACTCCCTCGACGACTTCCGGGCTGACGGCTTCGTCCGCAGCGGCTACACAGAGGCAGTATGCCTGTAGCTCAAAGAGAAAAGCATCATGGAATGTGACCTCCGGGCTCTCCTCCATGCCGTCATCAATGTAGTGAAGACTATTAGCGAGAGTGTGCACCCATTGCTTGAGCCCACTGAGGTCAATGGATTCAGAATGAAGAGTGCTCAGATCTAACCCAAACAGAGTCGACCCTTCAATACTCAGGTCGATACGTGCTGGAACTGCATCTCTCACCTCGTCGTGAATTCATTGATACAGGTTATTTGCTTTCAATGATAACAGAATCCTGAGAAGAGGTTTAGGTTACTTATAGTTAAGCCTCCTCCCATTCAGTTAATCGTTGCGCGGAAAACGGCAAGACGTGCAACAATGGCTCCAATCGTCAACCAACTTGGCACCCTTGGGGCTGCACCACAAACCCGGACTCGCAACCCATCCGCCATTTGCCGAACCGTTGCCTGATTCCCCACGTCCCGGGATTAGCCTGGACGCAGCCGGCAAAGGAGGTGGAGAGTGCCAGCAAGACAAAACTGGACACGCGAGGAGACGCTCAAGGCGTTCGCGCTCTACTTCATTCTTCCGTCCGGGAAGCACGACAAGAAGAACCCCGACATCGTCGCGCTCGCCAACGAACTCGGCAGGACCCCGTCGTCAGTCGTGCTCAAACTGGGCAACATCAAGGCGAACGACCCCATGAGAAAGGGCAAAGGCCTCGCCCATGGGAGCAAGCTCGACGCAGCGGTTTGGGACGAGTATCGTATGGTCGGCGACGAACTCACCGCAGAGGCCATGGGGCTCCTACTCGATTCTATGGACAGGTCAAATAACCTGGGAGTCACCATCGAATACCTCAGCCGAGAGCTGCCGGTAGGCAAGGATCGGCGCGTGGTCGCCACGACGCGCGCGAACCAGTCGTATTTCCGACACGCCCTGCTGGAGAACTACGGGCGTCGTTGCTGCCTCACGGGCCTTGGGCTGGAGCCACTTCTCGTCGCGAACCACATCAAGCCATGGAGAGACTCCGATCCGGCAACCGAGCGTCTATCCCCCGAGAACGACCTGCTACTCAACGCGCTCCACGACAGGGCTTTCGACCAAGGACTCATCACCATAGACCACAACCTGCGCGTCGTTGTCTCGAACACCGTACCCAGGCGGTTGAGCGAGGGAAGCCCAGAGTACGACTACCTATGGGCATTTCAAGGCCGACAGATTGCCGTTCCCGGTCCCTTTAGACCATGACGGGAGTTCATCGATTACCACAACGACGTGGTGTTTCAGCGGTAGGTCTCTCGTCGGCTAGCAACCAAAGAGGGATAGTCCCTCCGTGGTTAGCACAACAACTGGCGACACCTGCTTCAATTAGTGCCGATCCTGCAACAACAACCATTCACGTAGGTATTTGATTGGGAATGGCACGACGGTGGCACCCCTCAAGCGTACGAAGTCGTTATCAAGCAGGCGCAATGCATCTGGAAACAAGAGGCGTGAGTCGGCTACCGTCCTCACCTCGCGCAACACGGCAGCGCGTGAAAAACGTAGCGACACACTGGAACTCTGCCCACCAATCCGATAGTATCCGTGGCGCTTGTCCACGCAAACAAACACAGCGTCGAGCACGCCCGCCAGCATTCCTTCCTTATCTGGTTTCCCTCTATGTAATGAACCGCCTTTGGTCACGTCTCCAGCCTCAAAGGCCTCTGTCATCTGCTCAAAACCGGGCAACGAGAACAGTTCACGTCGCACAATTGTGTTCACGTCACCATCTGGTCCTCTCATAACAATGTCCACGTCCCCTGAATCCAGCACTTCCGCAAGCTCAGGATGTTCGATGTCATGCATGTCCCCTTCGAGGAAGAATCGCATCGAGCCGCCTTTGTGGACCTCTACAAAGGCGTATTCAGTCATGACGTCGCCACCGCTTGACTTGTATCCAAACGTCCAAGGATCTCCCAACCCGAGCGCATCCCAATCCACGAGTGAGGCTACCCGGTCACGAACGCCAGCCTTAATTGCCAGCTCCTTCATGCAGGCGTCAACCACACTCTCGAATGTCCCGTCGCCAACGTGCTGAACAACGCTATTCACCGTCACGTGCTGCACGAGCGCATCGCCCAAGTCATCGTCGTGGGGATCCGGCCCTTCGCCATACGTCGCATCGTCGTAGATGAGTCGTATGTAACACGCATTGTCTGTCGACGACGGTATGGTTACGGTGTTTGACTCCGCAATAACGCATGCAAGACCAAATGCCTTCTCAATCCCGTCCGCAATTCTGTGGACAGCGACATCATGCTCTTTCGTTTCGTCCGCCACACAAATGGGGCCTTGAATGAGCCCTGCGACACGGTTTCGCCAAGAGTTCTTGCCAATGAATGCCAAGGGTTGGCGCGTTTCGCTCCCATGCAACTCCTCGAATTCGATTTGGGCCATGTTTCCGTAGCGCATGCAAAAGCGGCGTAGCACATTCTCCAACACTCCGAGCTTGCTTGCTTCAAACTTCGCCTCATTGCCAATATTCAAAAAATCATATGTGTACCTAGAGTTTCCAAGGGTACGCTGCACATACGCATAGTCGTCATGCGTCCCACTAGCACGTCGCATAAAGACACCGTTCGACAAAGCGTACCTTGGCAAACGGGCATACTTCTTTTGAAGATCCTTTGAAAAGCGCACGAATTTGGTGAAGGTACACACCTTGAGTGATAGACACATGTCCTTGTCAACGCCAATACTCAACCCATGAATGATGTCGCCCTTTAACTCGGTGCGCTTTTGCTGCACGATTATGAGTTTCCCTCCAATGTTGCTCATTCTTGGCGTCTCGAACGGCGACCGCGCCAGTCCATTGAGCAACAAGGTGAGCAGTACGTGATCTGCCACACTTCGCAACGTACGTAGGAGCTCGTATGACAGGGACGTATCACCCGTGCCACGAATCAGCTCTCGTACGAGCCGTGTGGTCTGGTTTGACCTCTTGAGCAGCAAATACGCTGATCCATCACCGTGTATGTACGCAGTCGATTCCACGAGGTCGAAGAGTTGTCCAGCGTCAAAGAGCCGCGAATCAAAGCGCACGCTGCCCCCGTCAGACCGTACCCTTACCACCACATAACGCCGCTCCAGCGCTTCGTAATCGAACCATACCCGTATCATGGAAACTCTCATCTTGTCACCTTCTTAAGCCACTCGCCAATTGCAAAGATGTTCTTGCGTATAACGCACCCTTGGCTTACGTCCACCAAGGCAGGAACTTGCAAAATGCGCCCACCATACGCCCAGTCAATGTCCAATTCCGCAGTACCTTTGTTGGTGAGATTGCACACAAGCGCATGAGTCGCACCCACCTCGCTCATCTTGTCTTTGATGTGCTCAATCTCGTCCCTCTTTGGTCTAACTGGCCCGGACCAGTGCTTAAAGTCAACGAATATGTTTGTGCCACGAATGCGGGCATCGAACTTTTCGAAGTACTCGTTCTCTTCAACGTCCACGATTGACCACTCGGGCAGGTTCCATTGGAGCAGATGACGACCGATTTCCTCGCCCAAGGCGCCCAGATATATGTTTCTAAAGAACACGGGAGACATGATGCGACAGCTGTTCTCCCATTGCTTTGGCCAGCTGTTTTGGTCGAACAGGTCGCGTATCTCATCAATCGCCATAAGTGCTGGTAGCTGCGCCGCCTCCTCGCTCACCTCACGTTGAAGCTCGTCGTCTTCCGAAAGAGAAATGTCAATGAGCTCAAACTCCTCGCTCTGCAGACTCGCATCTCTGTAGGTATACGAGGCGATGGGCACATCTGCGCAAAGGTACCCCGCGTGCACTATGGCATTGCGCTCCGGATGCGCGTCGCAGTATGTGGGGTGCCTCAGCACAAAGGCGCGCCACGTCCGCCAGAGGCGAATGTG
>JAFWMI010000007.1 GCA_017513965.1 Atopobiaceae bacterium | reverse complement strand
CATCGCCGGCGAGAACGCCGCCATGCTCGCCTTTGAGGGCGGCGACGCAGACGACTGGGATGACGACGGCGACTGGGACTAACGGCGAAGGACTCGTCCTTTTGTAACCAGAGGGACACACCTGTTACCAAGGGTACGGCCTCCTCGCATGCGAGGAGGCCGTACCCTTGTCTACATGGATGCTTTCGTTTCTACGCAGGATTCTCGAACATGCCAGAGAGGATGCTGGCGAACTCCTCGATCAGTTTGTTCGAGCGATCCTTGGGCCAGTAGCAGTAGTATTCGCTCTTAAACTGCCCCTGTTGCCCCACAAGGGGTATACGTCGGATGGCGGACCCGGTGCGACCTGTTTGCTCACGCGTCTCTATGGGCATGAACCCCCGGTTGCCTGCCACCATCATGCGGCCCTCCTCGCGTGACCTGGCAAACAAAAAATCGGAGCGGAAGCCGAGGACGTTGCGGTAGTACTCGCGCTCAATGTCTTCTTGGTCGTGGGCGGCAATGAGGATGCAGGGTACCTGGGCGAGGGCAGAGATGGTGAGTTCGCTTGCCCATGCAACGTTACTTGCCTCCGATACCTCAACATACTGCCAGCCGTCAAAGAGGTGCATGTTCACGAACGTGTCCGAGAGCGCACGGCGACGGTCGGAGAAGAGCACATCCACCTCATGGCGCAATATGAGGCGATAGAGCGTGTCGTGGCTTCCCGCAATTGCATGTACGGGAATGTGCGGGTGTCGCGCGATGAAGGCAGTCACAGCGGCTTGGACTTCCCAGCCTTCATAGCGGTTGAGGTATCCCACAGAAAGGGTCGTTGCCCATCCGTTGGCAACACCCTCCGCCTCGAACCGTACGTCCTCAAGCCGTTCGAGCAAAGCAGACGCCTTGCGGGCAAACAGCTCACCTGCCGGTGTCACGTCAAAGCTGCGCCCATGCCGCCTGATGAGCGAGAATCCGAGTTCGGTCTCAAGCGCCTTCACCTGTTGGGAGATGGCTGATTGAGACACAAGAACCTTGTCGGCGGCTTTGGTGAAGGAGCCAGTCTCGACCACGGCGCAGAAGTATTGAATCTGGCGTAGCTCCATGGATGATCCGTTCCCTTACATGAATACCTCAAATGACGAGAAAGCGTACACCGGGTTACCCAAGCTCGCCAAGCATCTGCTTGGCGTTGTCCTTTGCCTTAACCTTGCCAAAGGCGCGGGTGATGACCCCTTTCTCGTCGATGAGGTAGGTGCTGCGAATGACTCTACGGGTGGTCCGGCCAGTCTTGGTCGTTCCCTCAACCACAACGTCGTACGCCTCAAGTACTTCCATGGCGGGGTCGGCAAGGAGCGTAAACGGCAAGCCGTACCTCTCTTGAAAACGTTTGTGCGAGGCGACGGTGTCCTTGCTCACGCCAATTATCTCGGTGCCCTTCTCACGAAACTGAGGATACATCGCGCCAAACGAGCAGGCTTGGCTCGTGCAACCCGCCGTCATGTCCTTGGGGTAGAAGTACAGAACCACCTTCTTTCCTCGATAGTCCTGGAGGCTTCTTATCACACCGTCTTGATCGGGTAGGGAAAACTCGGGTGCCGTGATTCCAACTTCGAGCATGACTGTCCTCTCCGCGTGACGTACCTGTAATAAGGGATGATACCACCCATGCCTCGTCTGCTTGACAACCCGCGCGCTCGATTAATATCATAACAACTGTTATAGAATTGTGCAGGAGCGACACATGCCAAGAAAGCCGGCAACAACAAAAGAAGCGATAGTGAATGCTGCATTTGAGCTTGTGCGCAAAGAGGGGCTTGACGCCCTCACGGCGCGGGCGCTGGCAGCCGCGCTGGGATGCTCCACACAGCCCATCATGTATCAATTCCCAAACCTCCAGGATTTGAGAGAGCTCGTGTACCAGCGTGCGGACGAGCTGCATACGCAATACATCCTCGCTGGGGAGGACTTGTTGGGCATCGGCATGCGCTACATCCAGTTTGCGGCAGAGGAGCCTTCACTCTTTAAGTTGCTCTTTCAGTCAGGACACTTTGACGGGATAGGCTTGCAAGACCTTATCCAAGCGCCTGAGGCGGCACCATTGCTTCAGGTTGCCGGACTTGTACTGGATGGAGACCACAGCGTTGTGGCCAAGCGCTTTGAGGCCCTCTATGTTGCGGTCCATGGCTATGCGAGCCTCGTTGCCAACAATGCAATGACGTACGACCCCGAAGCTGCAAAACAAACGCTCATTGCCATAGCGGAAGGATTGCTACAGAACGGAGGACAGGGATGATGGGACTGTATCGCAAGAACGAGACGCTTTTTGCTGTGTTGTTGATCGTCGTGTACGTCGTAGTGGGCGGGACGTTGCGCAACATAGGGGACGATAGCCCTGCCATGGTAGTCGGCCTCGGGGTCATCGCGTTCGGTTTGCTCGCGTTTGTGGCGAGGAATGGGCTGGGCCAAAAGTACGGCCTCACGAGGTGGACCAACAACGCAAGGCAGATGCTGTACTTGGCGCCGCTCTGGATCGTGACGTCCGCCAACCTTTGGGGAGGAGTCGAACCCCATTACACCGGGGTGGGCTTGTTGTGTGCCATTGCCTCTATGGCGCTTGTTGGCCTCGTGGAGGAGCTCCTCTTCAGGGGGTTTCTGTTTGAGGCTATGCTCGAGAATAGTAGTGCCACGACGGCAATTGTGGTCTCTGCCGTAACGTTCGGCATTGGACACATCGTCAATCTGTTCACCGGACATGCACTACTCGAGACCAGCGCCCAGATTGTCTTTGCGATTGCGGTTGGTTTTATGTTCACGCTTGTGCGCTATAAGGGTGGTAGCTTGCTGCCTTGCATCGTGGCACATAGTCTCATCGATGTGTTCTCGGTCGTATCGAGAAGGTCGAGTGTCTTGGATTGGATTTCCATTGCCGTGTGTTTGGCAGTGGCTGCGATCTACAGCATCTATCTCTGGCGTATCGAGGTTTAAACGCTACTCATGCAGAAGATGTATTAGGATAGGTACATACGCAAGCGCTCAGACAGAAAGTGTAGATCATGGCAAAGCGTGTGCCAGGATTTACGTACAAAACGATAGTCTTCATCTCGGTGTTGCTTGTTGTCACAAACACCGGGCTGGGCATTATGCTGGCCGCCCATTCCGAACGAGCGCTTACCGAGCAGATGCAGCACCGCATGATGGACATCGCAGCGTCTGCCGCGGCGCTTCTTGACGGGGATGCGTTGGAGAGCATCACCGAAGCCGACGAGATGACCCCCGCCTACCAACAGGCGCTGAGCGACTTACGCCTCTTCCAAGACAACGTGGAGTTGAGCTATATCTACTGCGTGCGCGAAGTGGGGGACAGGCAGTTTGAGTTCACCATCGACCCAACCGTTGCCGACCCTGCGGAGTTTGGCGAGTCTGCGACGTATACGGAGGCACTGGGCAAAGCCGCGCAGGGAGCGGCGTCGGTCGACTTGATTCCCTATACGGATCGCTGGGGCACATTCTACAGCGCCTACTGTCCCGTCTTCGACTCGGACGGCAACGTCTCGTGCATCGTGGGCGTGGACTTTTCTGCCCAATGGTATGAGCGCCATATTGCAGAGATCAACCGCATGGTGGTCATAAACTGCATAACATCTCTTATCCTTGCGGTGTTGGCCGTGCTCGTCGCTACGCGCTTTATCAAGGCGGAGGAGCGGCATGTGCGGGTGCTCAAGCATGCGAATCGTTACGACTCGCTCACCGGACTCGCAAAGATGGGGTACTTCTTCGACCTTGCAAACAGAGCGCGCGAGTGGATGATTGCCGCGCACCAAGACCCCGTTATGCTCTACATAGACCTTGCCGGCATGAAGTTCTACAACCAGCGGTATGGCTTTGCGGAGGGGAACAAGCTGCTCAAGGACATTGCCGGCATTATGGCTGAGCACTTTAGTCACGAACGCTGCGGCAGGTTTGGGCAGGACCATTTTGCGGCGGTAACGAACGCGCGGAACCTCGATGAGCGCCTTGAGTCCTTTATTGCCGCTTGTGCCGGGGCGAATGAGGGCAAGAGCGTGCCCGTACGTATTGGCGTGTACCCTGATTCCCTGGGCGCAGTGGACGCGAGCACATCGTGCGACCGGGCAAAGGCAGCCACGATGCTCTCGCGTGGAACCTATAGGTCCGTGTATCGTTACTTCAACGAAGACATGCTTGCCCAACTGGAACAACGCCAGTATGTGATCGACAACTTGGATCGAGCGATATCCGAACACTGGATCAAGGTCTATTACCAGCCCATCGTGCGCGCCTCAAACGGAAGGGTGTGCGACGAGGAAGCCCTTGCACGATGGGACGATCCCGAACGAGGGATGCTCTCGCCAGCTGCGTTTATCCCTGCCTTGGAAGACGCGCATCTCATCTACAAGCTTGACCTTAACGTGCTTGAGCAGACGCTTGCCAAAATGCAGCATCTGGCGGATGTTGGGCTGTTCGTGGTGCCTGCATCCATTAATCTCTCGCGGTCCGACTTCGAGACCTGTGGCATGGTCCAGGAGGTATGCAACCGTGTGGACGCCTCGGGCATTCCGCGCAATATGATCAACGTCGAGATTACCGAGTCGGCCATTGGCAGAGACTTCTCCTTTATGAAGGAACAGGTGGGGCGCTTCCACGAGCTTGGGTTCCAGGTTTGGATGGACGACTTTGGCAGCGAGTACTCATCCCTTGACTACCTGCAGCAGCTTGACTTTGACCTCATCAAGCTCGACATGCGCTTTATGCAGCAATTCGAAAACGACGAGAAGAGCCGCGTTATTCTTACCGAGATTATTCGCATGGCCGTGGGACTTGGCATAGACACCATCTGCGAAGGCGTGGAGAAGCGCGAGCAGGTGGACTTCTTGCGAGAGATTGGTTGCAGCAAGATCCAGGGATACTACTTCACGCCTCCCATCTCGATGGAGGAGGTCTTGCGCCGATACTCGGAGGGAGCTGCCATTGGCTTTGAGAATCCCGAAGAGTCCGACTATTATGCTGCCTTGGGCCGCGTGAGCCTATATGACCTTTCGTCCATCGCGCGTGAGGATGACGCGAGTCTGCGCCATTACTTCGATACGCTGCCCATGGCCATTGTCGAGACGACCCACGAAGACTTGCTGCCTATTCGTTCAAACGCTGCCTGCAGGCAATTTGTGGAACGAGAGGCGTGGAATATGGCCGTAGGCGTGCGCATGACCTACGAGGAGTTGCGTGGCATCGTTGGCCCCAGCTTCATTGATGCCTTGCATGCTTGCGTGCAAGGAGCGGACCGCGTGTTCGTGGACGACAGGTTGTCCGACGGGCTCGCTCTGCATACATTTGTGCGTAGAATTGCGCAAAACCCCGTTACGGGAAGGACCGCCGTGGCCATTGCCGTGCTTTCTGTTGGCAACGAGTGGCTTTGATGAGGCTGCCGACTGGTTGCAATAACGAACGCTTGCTCGCATGTACAGAAGCTCACGTCTGTGTTTGTGCCCATTGGAGCACCGTGTTTCCTGCTATCCAGCCATTGACGGCCTTATGGCGTCACGTTGTGAGGGAACCCCATCGTTGTGAGCTATCATCAAAAACATGGATGCGACGACGATTGGGGGATTACCATGCTCAGAGACTTTGCCAAGGAAGCCAAGCCCCAAAAGGACGTGCTCAAGCAGCGGATTGACGAGGAGCAGGCCAAGCTGGCGGCCAACCAGATGCGCATAAAAAACGCGAAGGTTCCCGTTATCGTAATCTTTGAGGGATGGAGTGCTGCTGGCAAAGGCAGCGTATTGTCGCGCGTAATCAAAGACATGGATCCCCGCTTCTTCCAGGTGGCTTCCATGGACGCACGGCCCACCGACATCGAGCGCAGGCACCCGTTCCTCTGGCGCTACATGGTGGAGATACCCGAGGCGGGTAAGTTCAAGTTCTTCGATACCTGCTGGATGGAGGAGGTTACGCGCGAGCGGATACTGGGAGAACTGGACGATGTTGCCTACGACCACCGCATCGACTCCATCAACATGTGTGAACGCCAGTTGGTGGACAACGGCT
>JAFWMI010000076.1 GCA_017513965.1 Atopobiaceae bacterium | reverse complement strand
TGGAAGGACTCCGCGCTCGCCCCCGCGGTCTCCGACAGCCAGGAGACGGAGTACGACGTCGTGTTCACCCCAACCGACGGGAACTACGCCGCCGCGGAGTGCAAGGCCAAACTGACCGTAAACAAGGCGGACAGCAAGGTCGCGAAGGCGCCTGAGCCCACCAACCCCACCTACAGCGGCAAGGCCCAGGCGCTCGTGACTCCCGGCAGGGCCGACGGCGGTGAGATGTACTACTCGACCGACGGCAGCAACTTCTCAGAGAAGGTCCCCACCGGCACCGACGCCAAGGCCTACACCGTGTGGTACAAGGTCGTCGGGGACGCCAACCACAACGATACCGAGGCGAAGTCCGTGACCTCGACCATCACGCCGACGCCCACGCCCACCCCCGCGCCCGCCGCGCCCGTCGCCAAGGCCGCCAAGCCCAAGACGGTGGCCTACGTCTCCAAGGGCGAGGTGG
The DNA here is from genome assembly GCA_017513965.1 of Atopobiaceae bacterium. GTDB lineage: Bacteria > Actinomycetota > Coriobacteriia > Coriobacteriales > Atopobiaceae > RUG440. The sequence continues at coordinate 4,980 of JAFWMI010000076.1, read as the reverse complement.
CCGTCAGCTGGAAGGCCGCCAAGGGCGCCAAGTCCTACCAGCTCCAGTGGAGGAAGGCCGGCGCAAAGAAGTGGTCCACCGCCTCCGTGAAGGGCAGGTCCAAGAAGGTCGCCGGCCTCAGGGCGGGCGCCTGCTACGAGTTCCGCGTCCGCGGGGTCAACGGGAAGGTGAGGGGCAAGTGGTCCTCCGCCTCCCTGCGCTGGCTCAAGGGCGCGGCCAAGGCCAAGGCCGCGACCGGCAAGTCCGGGGGCTCGGTCAAGGCCACCTGGAGGGCCGACAAGGCGGCCACCGGCGGCTTCAAGGTCTTCGTGTACTCAAAGAGGGGCGGCAAGGCCGTCGGGACCAAGGTCGTGAAGGCCGGCGCCGCCTCGGCCACGGTCAAGGGCCTCAGGTACGGCAAGACCTACTACGTGCGCGTGCGGCCGTACCGCGCGCAGGGCGGCTCCACCTACTACGGGGCCATCTCCGGCTACCGCAGCGTAAAGGCCAAGTAGCCTGACCCGCAACGAATGGCAAAAAGTTACCTGGTACCAAAGTGACACGCCACAAAGGTATCAGGAAACTTTTTGCCGCCCGCAAACGCTAGTCGTCAGTCTCTATGGCGCCTCGGATGATGATCTTGTTCTCTTGCGCGGGGTCGAGCGTGGCGATGCCGCGCGCGCCCATGAGGTGCGCCCACCTCGTGACCTCGACGGGCTCGGCGAAGTATACGTCCGCGCAGATGTCGCCCGGCTCCTTCCCATGGCTTAGATGATGGCGCGGGCGATACGCCCGCCCCATGGGTCCGCGGCCGCCAGCGCGTGTTACGGCTTTCCATAACAGCGCGAGAAGGCCATAACACGGTAAACGTGCAGGTGTGGGGACGTTTTCGCATGCCCTGTTATGGCGTTATGGGCACTTTCAACTCATGAGAAAGAAAGACGTGCGTAGTTTAACCAAGCCACGTGTGCGTCAATCTTCCCAAATGGACACCGAAGGTTGGATTCGCGACACAACACGCCCGCGAACACGCGACCTCCATCTACCCGTCCCTTCCGTTGGGGGATGGGCGGTTCGGTTCGTCTGCGACCTAAACGGCGTTCTTCTCGCTTGGCCCAGGGACTCATCTCGGGGCGGAAAGCGACCATGCTCGATAGCGCTATAATATGCGGTAACTAGTTATTTCATTGGTTTACCGCGAATTATGAGGAGCACAGACATGTTCGTCGCTCGTGAAGAAGAGGTACAACTGTTACGGTCAACCATCGATGACGAGTATTCTCAGTTCGTTGCCGTATACGGCAGGAGGCGCGTCGGAAAGACGCTCCTCGTGCGGGAAAGCTTCCAATATCGGTTTGCCTTTCAGCACGCCGGCCTTGCCGACGGCGGATTGCGCGACCAATTGTACGCCTTTTCCGAATCGTTGAGGGATGCGGGAATGAGGGACTTCCCTCAACCAAAGAGCTGGCTCGAAGCGTTTAGCCTTCTCAAGGAGCTCATCCGCATGACGCCCGATGGGAAAAAGGTCATCTTCATTGACGAACTCTCGTGGATGGATACGCCCAGAAGCGGGCTCATTACGGCTGTCGAGAACTTCTGGAATGGATGGGCGTCGGCACGCAAGGATATCGTGTTTATTGTATGCGCTTCCGCGACCTCATGGATGCTGAGCAAGATCGTCCACAACAAGGGAGGCTTGTACAACAGGCTGACCAAGCAAATACACCTGCGTCCGTTTACCCTGCGCGAATGCGAACTCATGCTCATGGGCAAGGGTATAGAGATGAATAGATATCAGATCCTGGAGTGCTATATGGCGATGGGTGGGATTCCGTTCTACTGGGATTTCCTTCAGAGGGGCAAGAGTCTCGCCCAAAACATCGATGCCATCTTCTTTGCGAGAGACGCGCCCCTCAAGAGGGAGTTCGATCATCTCTTTTCGTCGCTGTTCAAGCACCCGTCAGACTACCTCGCTATCGTGTCTGCCCTGGCAAGGCGTAAGGCCGGCATGACCAGGGAGGAGATACTCTCCTCAACGTCGCTGGCTGACTCGGGGGCACTCACCCAGAAGCTGGGCGAGCTCGAGAGCTGCGGGTTCTTGCGAAGGTATCGTGCGTACGGGAAAAAACAGCGTGATGCGCTCTATCAGCTCGTGGACAACTTCACCCTGTTCCACTACAAGTTCCTCGCGGACGGGGACAAAGACGAGTTCTTTTGGGAGCGCGTGACCGATTCGGGACTCCATAATGCCTGGTGTGGCCTGGCTTTCGAGCGCGTTTGTCTGGAACATGTGTCGCAGATAAAGCGGGCGCTCGGCATCAGCGGGGTGCTTACGGAGGTTTGCTCGTGGTCGTGCAAGTCCGACCCCGACAATGGCATATACGGTAGCCAGATAGATTTGGTCATCGCGAGGAGAGACCATGTAACGAATCTTTGCGAGATGAAGTACGCGCGGAACGACTTTGTGGTGACCAAGACAGTTGACGAGTCGCTGCGCCACAAAGCGGCTGACTTCCGACAGCTTACGAAGAGCAGGGACTCCATACACACGACCATTGTAACGACGTATGGTCTCAAGCAAAACGCATACTCGGGCATGGTCCAATCAGTCGTAACGGCAGACGATCTCTTTGTGGACTAGTACAAACCTCGATGCGTAACTGCCACAGGAGCGTCGCGTTCGTTAGCCGGACGCGACTTATGAGAAGTTCGACTCCTTCGTAGCCGATTGCGACGGACATGGCACTCACCCTGGGGGTGATATGTCCAGGCGGGCCGCTTACCCGGTTTTCGCGGGATTTGCGGCGCCTGCTGCCCGCAAACGCTAGTCGTCAGTCTCTATGGCGCCTCGGATGATGATCTTGTTCTCTTGCGCGGGGTCGAGTGTGGCGATGCCGCGCACGCCCATGAGGTGCGCCCACCTCGTGACCTCGACGGGCTCGGCGAAGTATACGTCCGCGCAGATGTCACCCGGCCGACACGCACTCCGTGTGGTACCGCGCGCACTGCCAGACCTTCGGCTGGCTCGGCTGGGCGCGCGACGGACAGGCCGCCGGCACGGCCGGGCAGTCAAAGCGCTCCGAGGCGATAGAGGTCCAGGTCCTGCCCAAGGGCCAGGTGCCCGAGGGCTACAGGAGAAGCAGGCCTCCTACGTGGGCGCCGTCAGCGCCGACGTTCACCTGCAGGGCGCGGGCTGGACGGGCGCGGGCTCCGCGGTCGAGTTCGGCACCACCGGACAGGCCCGCAGGCTCGAGGCCGTGAGGATCTCCGGGCCCGCGACGCCCGTCTCCGCGGGCATCTCCTACGAGGTGCACGCCCAGAGCAGGGGCTGGATGCCCGCCGCCGCGGACGGCGCGCTCGCCGGAACCACGGGCCAGGCGAAGCGCCTGGAGGCCGTGAGGATATCGCTCACGGGCGACGCGGCAAAGGACGGCAACTACTCCGTCTGGTACCGCGTCCACAGCCAGACCTACGGCTGGCTGGGATGGGCCCACGACGGCGAGCCCGCCGGCACCACGGGACTGTCCAGGCGCGCCGAGGCAATCGACATGCAGGTGCTGCCCCAGGGCCAGGTGCCCAACGGCTACGACGCGAGCAAGGCGGCTTGCGTGAGCAGGTAGCGAGCGCAGGGTTGCAAAAGGGGTAATCCCCTTTGCTATTATCAAAATATTAACGTGTACGATAATCGTGCCAAAAATGGACCCGAATGTACAATTCGGACGGGGAATCGTACATCCGGGCCTCTCTGCGACCCAAAAATCGCGCAGGTTAACAAATTGATGACGATGCGGCGAGGGCACGCCATCGCTGTTCCCGGCTCCTCTCGAGGCGCCTGGGACGGGGACGGCTACACCCCCTTTCACTTCCAAACCACACCCAAGTGTTTGAAATACGGACGGCCGTTTTTACGGGGCGTTATTCGCGGTACCCCTGACCTGCGGCTCTATGGGGTGCCTTATCGCCCGTACGGACGATAAGGCACGAAAAAATCAAACACATACCCCCAGTTGGGAAGTGAAAGGACCTCTCGCCGTCCCCGTCGCCCCAAGTATTGCCTTGAATGGGTGTGGCGTCTCTTCGCGCTACCTGACCACGACGAAGGCCTCGTTGTGGTTGAGAAGATACGGGCGCAGGTAGGCAACGCTCGAGCACATGGGCAGCACGTCGTCGGAGAGCTCGATGCCCAGGACGTCGCGCATGAAGGCTATACGCTCCTGCATGCGCGCCCAAAGCTCGGGGTACTGCTCCTGGAGGTCGGCTTTGAGCTGGGCGCCCGCGAGCACCACGGTACTCTCGGCGCAGCAGCCGCTCATGCCGGGTTTGCCGGGTATGATGTCGATCTGGAAGATCATGCCGCTTTGGAGCTTCTGTGCCGAGCCCTCGTACACGGGTGAGCAGAGCCACTCCTCCTCGGCCACGAGGTGTCCCGGACACAGGCTCCAGCCATACTCCGCGCGCGGCAGCACGCGTTCGATAACGTCGAAGAGCTCGCCACCGGCCATGCCGATGCGGATGGTCTCGAGCCAGGTGACGTAGGCGTCAAAGTAGGGCCTGGCCATCTGGTCCATCCAGTCGCGGGCGCCCTCAGGCAGCTCGCTCGCGTCGTGCACGGCGTAGGAGCTGCGGCTGGAGGAGCCTCCCTGGTAGCCCACGGTGAGGCTGATGGGATCGCCCACCTTAACGACGCCGTCCGCCGGGAACATGTTGGCCTTAACAAAGCGCTCGCCCGCGGCGGCGATGGTGGTTACGGTGGTGTGCTGACCGTAACGCACGAGCTTGTCTCCCAGCTCCAACTCGGTAGCCCCCTCCACGACGGCGTCCATGGCGTCGAGCATGCAGTCGCCTGCGAGCGCCGCGCCGAACTCGTAGTGGGCGATCTCGTTGGCGTTGTTGGTAAGGCGCACGCCGTCCTCGCCAACAAAGAGGTCGGTAGCGTTAACGAGCGAGCCGCTCTCCCCCACCAGCTCGCGCAGGGCATCCACGATGAAGGCCGGGGCATCA
>JAFWMI010000075.1 GCA_017513965.1 Atopobiaceae bacterium | reverse complement strand
GCGGGCAAGACCTATAAGGTGACAAAGATACAGGGCAAGGCATTTTCGGGCTGCAGTAAGCTGGAGAAAGTCACCATCGGAAAGAATGTGGCCGAGATCGGAGCAAAAGCGTTCAGCGGATGCAAGAAGCTCGCAGAGATCAAGCTTCCCGGCTCGAACAAGTTCAAGCTCAACAAGGACCTGAACCCTGCCTTCCCCATCTCCGTTGATCAGCCCTACACGGGCAAGTGGTCCAATGGCTCGGCTGCCAAGAGCGCCGACGACCTCTATGCGCTCTATACCGAGGACCAGGCAGATGCCCAAACGTGGAAGTGGCAGCAAAAGGTGACGCCGGACTACTCGATGGTATTCACTTCCGAATACACCTACAACGGTAAGGAGCATACGCCTAAGCCGACCGTTACTGTCACGGTTGAAGAGCAGACGCTTGTTGCAGAAACCGACTACACGGTTTCCTCCCCAATCTATGCAAACAACGTCGAGGCGGGTGCCGGAACCGCCACGGTTACCGTTACGCCCACGAACACCGATGGCTACTATGTTTGGGATGAGTTCACCACGAGCGCCGAGTTCACCATTAAGGCACGTCCCATCACCCTCACGGTTACCAACATCACCAAGGAGTACGACGGCTATCTCGACAAGGACAAGCAGACCTCTCCTGCTTATTCCGTAACCTCAAAGGGCAAGGTGTCCGACCACAAGGTGAAGGTCTCGCTTTCCACCAAGTACAAGAAGGGCGAGAACAACAATGTGGGCTCGTACAAGGTCTCCATCGCAAAGGCAACGATAACGGATGCCAACGGCAACGAGGTCGGCTCCTACTCCAGCAGCGAGGCAAGCACCCAGGCCACCAACAACTACGCCTTCACCGTCAACAACGGCACGCTCAAGATCACAGCCAAGGACATCAATCCCGCGAACAAGACCGCAGACACGGTAGTCGCCAGCATCTCTGCCATCTCCGACCGCCTCTACACGGGCAAGGAGATTGAGCCTCTTCCCGTGGTGAAGATGGCCAACACAACGCTCAAGAAGGATGACGACTACACCCTCTCCTACAAGAACAACAAGGACGTCGGCACCGCCACCGTTACGGTTACCGGCAAGGGCAACTACACGGGCACCAAGGACGTTACGTTCAACATCAAGAAGCAGACCACTACCACCACATCACGGACTACCACCACAACCAGCACGTCCCGGACGCCTTCCACCAGCGATTCGACCATCGGTGTCGTGGGAATCGTCGTCGTGGGTGTTGGCATTGTTATAGCGGCACTCGTCCTTCGCCGTCGCAAGTCCGAATAGGCGTCAATCACACACTAAGAGCGCCATTCACAAGAGGCCACGGCATTGCCGTGGCCTCTTGTTTTATAGAAGACACGCAGCATGTGTGTGGCACGTATGCCACGGTCGGCTATACTTGAGTACGCACGATTTCGTCTTGGAGATTGGAATTCGAACGTGGAAACGCTTTATCACAGTACGCGTAGCGCACAGCAAGCCGTACCAAGCAAGACGGCCATCCTCACTGGCATTGCACCCGATGGCGGGTTGTATGTATCCGATCAGATCGGCGCCGTCAAACTTGACCTTGCCACCGTGTGCTCTAACGACTACCACGCCAACGCCCGGCTCGTTTTAGGCACACTCCTGCCCGACTATACAGCTGACGAAATCCGGACGTGCGTGCAGGGAGCGTATGGTTCCCAATGGGATACAAACGCCATCACTCCCACAACACCACTCGGCAATGATTGGCTCCTCGAGCTCTATCATGGTCCCACGAGTGCATTCAAGGACGTTGCCCTTCAAATGCTTCCTCGCCTCATGAGCGTCGCACGCCACACGGCTGGCGAAGGTCACAACGTCATGATCCTCACTGCCACCTCCGGAGATACCGGCAAGGCGGCACTCGACGGCTTTTCGGACGTCGAGGGAACAGGCGTTACCGTTTTCTATCCAGATGGCAAGGTCTCTGATATCCAGCGCCTGCAGATGGTGACTCAGCGCGGTTCAAACGTGGCCGTATGCGGTATACGTGGCAATTTTGACGACGCGCAAACAGAAGTAAAGCGCATCTTCGCAGACAAGGACGTCGCCGCACGCCTGCTCACAAAGAACACCGTTCTGAGCAGCGCCAATTCCATTAACGTGGGCCGCTTGGTTCCTCAGGTCACCTACTATTGCGACGCCTACGCCCAGCTCGTGCGCGCCGGTGCCATCTCCGTTGGCGATGCCGTTGACTTCTGTGTGCCGACGGGCAACTTTGGCGACGTGCTGGCAGGTTACTATGCCAAGCTGATTGGCCTTCCCGTCGGTAAGCTCATTGTTGCCTCAAACGCAAACAATGTTCTTACGGACTTCATCACTACGGGAACATACGACCGTCGCCGCCCGTTCCACAAGACCATCTCCCCCTCCATGGACATCCTGGTATCTTCCAATCTGGAGCGGCTGCTCTACTATTTGGCTGACGGCGATTGCGAACTCGTCGCCTCCTACATGGCAAACCTCGCCGAGCAAGGCAGTTACACGGTCTCTGAGACCATTCTGTCCAAGCTCAACAAGACGTTTGCCTGCGGCTTTGCAGACGATGACGCTACCCGAAGCACCATTCAGTCCACTTGGGAGGACTTAGGCATCCTCATAGACACGCACACGGCAGTTGCCAAAGCGGTTCTTGACGCGCGCCCGCAAGAGGAGGGCAGGCAACGCATTTGTCTCTCTACGGCATCTCCGTATAAGTTCTCTGCCGACGTGCTGGAGGCCTTAGGTGCCAACACCGACGGCCTCGACGGTTTTGCCTGCATGGATGAGCTCGAGAGAATAACGGGCACGCACGCTCCCGTGCAGCTTTCCGGTCTGCGCAGCGCCGTGGAGCGTCATACCAGCGTGTGCGACCGCGACCAGATGACCACGTTTGTTGAGGATGCCTGCGCCAGGGTCTTTGCATGAGCATGAACATGACAGACGGCAAGGTACTCACCTACTCTCCCGCCGGCGACCAATCCCTCGAAGTCGGCGGGGGTCTGTTGCTGCCGGGACCTCGGTTGAGCATAACGGTGCCGGCCACCTCGGCAAACCTTGGCGTGGGGTTCGACGTGATGGGCCTTGCGCTCAATCTCGTGGCAATCTTTACGTTCTCGCCCGCAAAGGAGCTGACGGTTTACGGCTGTCTTGAGGAGTTTTGCAACGAGCAGAACCTCGTGTGGACGTCGTACACCACAGCCTGCAAGATGCTGGATGTGGTACCGCGCACCGTCGCGATAGGCATTGACTCCCCGTTGCCACTCTCGGGAGGACTGGGGTCAAGCTCCACCTGTGTGGTCGCCGGTGTGGTAGCCGCCCAGTTGCTCTCTGGACGTCCATTCGACCGCTCTCTCACCCTCAACATGGCTACAGCCATAGAGGGTCATCCCGATAACGTTGCACCGGCCGTCTATGGAGGACTCACCAGCTCGTTTGTTGAGGCCGGTACCACCTACGCTGCCGTCATGCCCGTAGGGGAAAACCTGAGGTTCGTTGCGATGGCACCACCCTATGTCGTCCGCACTGACGAGGCGCGAAAGGCCTTGCCCACTACGATTCCCCTGCAAACCGCCGTTTGGCAAATGGGCAGATGCGTCGCCATGGCAGATGCCCTCGCACGCGGGGATACGCAGCTCATTGCCAAGGCATGCCACGACAAGCTCCACGAGCCACACCGCATGCTGCTCATTCCCGATTACGACGTATTGCGCACCCGCGCCCTTCAAGCGGGTGCATGCGCCTTCATTATCTCTGGTTCCGGATCAACCATGTTGGCCGTAACAGACGGAGACGACGTCGCGCGTGACGTGGTGGAGGCAACGCACAACATGGTAGACGGCCTCTGGATTCGCGTTCTGAGGGCACATACAGGAGGAACCACCACATTCATCGAGAATGGGCCGAATAAGGTCAACTGACCTTATTCGCCTTGCGCCGCACGAGCTGCTGGGCTATGAGCATGCCCAGCAGACCACCGGCCATATCCAACAAAACGTCGAAGACGCTCCCTGCCCTTTCGGGCACGAAGAGCTGAATCGTCTCGTCAACACATGGCACCAACACCCACACGCAGAGCACGAACAGGCGCATTCGGCGGATGTCCTCCCACCACGCACGTGCTGTACCCACGGCAATGGCAGTCATTATGCCGTGCTCGCAAAAATGTGCCGTCTTGCGCAGAATGTGCGTGGCGACGCGCTCGTTCCAAACCCCAATCCACGAGAGCAATGGCTCAATAAGCGAGACAAAAAACGAGGACTCTTGTGAGGATGCCTCGCCAGAAGCAAGCGAATGGCCCCATATTACACAGAGCCATACGCAAAAACCAAGTGTCCAACATGCGCGTTTGTGTACCCGACACCACGTGACCACGCGATCTAGCAATGCCTATGCCTCCTTGGAGACCGCTGCCAAATGACGAGGACGCTGTCGGTTGATTCGCTTGGATGCATTCAGATCGCCCGTGCCTTCGAAAACCGTCAGACGCGAGCGCGAGTATCTACGAGCTGACTCACTCTTGTTGCGCTCCATCTCCTCCTGCACAAGGCTCTCAACATGCGCAGCCGTGTCATCTTGGGGAGACTCATGTGCCAAGCGCTCGTCTATCGCTTGCATGGCACGTTCAAAGTCATCCATGTCCCGCTTGGTCTCAGCCGTAACGTCGGGGTAGAGGCTTTCGTCGAGCTTTGGCACGCGTCTGTCTATGATGCTCGACCGAGAGAACCTATCGTACTCTTGCGGTGCGGACTCAGCCACAAGGTGCTTGGCTCGCACTGAGGTAGCTGAAGTTGGTTTCTGTTGTGCCGGTTTATCCTGCACTGGCCTTGCCTGTACCGGAGTGCCGCTCGCTATGAATGGCGCTGCCGGAGCATCGATTATGCGCCCCCTGTCAATAACCGGTATGTCCAGCGCATCCTTGCTCAGTCGACCCAGCAAGGCACTTCTTACGCTCACTGCCGGTCTCTTCTTGGGCAGCTGGGTAGTCACTGAGGACTCGTCATGCTCCCGTGTCACTTCCGCACGCTCGGTCTGCTGATTCTTCATCGCTGGGTTAACAGTTTGGCCAGCATCCTTCGCAGCCACCGCAAACGAGGGAACAAACCCTTCGTCACCCTGTTGGGCAACAGCTCGTTTGGCTCTCTGTTCCTCATGCTGTGTGGAAGCCGCGTATTGCATGCGGGCCGCGCCAGCCACCCGTGCCTCTGCACGGCGTGCAGCCATCTCCGCACGCTGAGCGGCAGACGTAGCTTCTTCCAGCTCTTCGCAGAGTTCGTTTCGCGCACGCTTGCCAATCAATGACGCAACAAGCCCGCCCACGATTGCGCCCGTTGCGCAACCCACACCAAAGCAAGCAAGCGGAGAGGCGGAGACGGTTTCGATTACCTCACCAAGCGAAAGGGCATATGCCGTAGATGGAACAAACATGGATGCGCCGCCAATAAACGCAGCCACCGCAAAACGACATCTTAAGCGTGTGATGGGAGATGTACTTGAACGCATGATATGCTCCGGTTCTATTACGATTTTGCATGCGATGGGTACAATTTGAGTCAAGTGATATAGTAATACTATTTCCGTCTCATTGCACGAACGAATATGGCAACGGCTAGACGAAATGCACACAAATGGATGGCCGCTCATCCGCATGCAAACGGATGAGCGGCCATCATCTCGTACCTGTAATAAGCAACAGGCCCTATCGTTATACGATGCCTATATATAGTCGGTTTGCTGGGCCTTCTTTGCCGAGCGAATAAGGAATTCCTGGTTGTCGGCCGTCTGCTTAAGTCCTTTGACCAGCGCGGATTCGGCACGCTCAATGTTGTTCATGTTCGCCAGCACACGTCGAATGCCCCACACAAACGGTTGCATCTCTGGCTCGATGAGCAGCTCTTCGTTACGCGTGCCAGATGCCACGGGGTCAATTGCTGGGAAGATGCGTTTGTCGGCAAGATCGCGATCGAGCTTGAGTTCCATATTGCCCGTACCCTTGAACTCTTCAAAAATGACTTCGTCCATCTTTGAGCCCGTGTCAATGAGCGCGGAAGCCAGAATGGTGAGCGACCCCCCGTTCTCTATGTTACGTGCCGCACCCAAAAAACGCTTAGGTGGATATAGAGCAGCGGAATCCACACCGCCAGACAGTATGCGTCCGCTTGCGGGCTGTGCCAAATTGTATGCACGAGCCAAACGCGTGATGGAATCGAGTACCACCACAACGTCTTCGCCCAGCTCCACCAAACGCTTGGCGCGCTCGATTACGAGCTCCGAAACCGCGGTGTGGTTCTCGGCGGGCATATCAAACGTAGAGGCAACCACTTCCCCACGTATTGAGCGCTCCATGTCGGTAACTTCTTCGGGTCGTTCGTCGACCAAGAGGCAGAAGAGGTGCACCTCAGGGTTATTGATGGCTATCGACTGACATATGCGCTTGAGTACCGTCGTTTTGCCAGCTTTTGGCGGACTCACAATGAGGCCACGCTGTCCCTTACCAATGGGCGCAACCAAATCAATGGCACGCCCCGTAATGGAATCCTTGCCATGTTCCATAACCAGGCGCTCGTCTGGATAGATGGGCGTGAGGTCGCGAAAACGCGGACGTCCTTTTAGCGCCTCGGGGGATCGTTCGTTAATCGTCGTTATCTTCCCCAGCGGCGGGAACTTGTTGCCGGAGCGTGCGGGAGACAATGTGCCAACGATTCGATCTCCTGACCTAAGGCCATACTGTCGTATTATTTGCTGGTGTACAAAGGCGTCTCCATCACCACGCATATAGTTTCCCGTACGCAGGAAACCGTAGCCTTCGTTCTGTATTTCCAGAATGCCCTCTATGGGCTTGAACCCCTCTGCCTCGGCCGCGGCCTCAAAAACGGCATCTACAAGTTCAGCCTTGCGCATACCCAAATACTCAATGCCAAGCTCGGCAGCTTTGCTTCGAAGTTCAGCCACTTTGAGCTTCTCGAGCTCTTCGCGCTTGAGTGAAGGCTCTGTAGCCTGCTCAGGCTGCCCTCCCCTTCGATTTCTGCGTCTGTTCTGCCCATTCTGGTTGCGCTGCGCGCCCTTGCCGCGAGGCTGGTTCCCATTGCCGTTGTTTCCACCCGCATTGTTGCCGTTGCGACGGCGCTTGCGCGAAGTACCCGCCTGCTCGTCCTGCTGCTGATCGGATGACTGTTCCTTGCTTTCCTCCACAGCCGAACCATCTTCACGAGTTGCGGGCTGTCCGTCTGTTTCTACCTCATCGACCGTTGAACGGACCTCTTCACCGTCTGCTTCTCGTGGAGCTCTACGACGACGCTTTGGCTTGGCGTCATCCGTTTCTTCTGACGCTTGCGCAACCGCTATTGGAAGCTGTTCTTGGACTTGCTCAACAATCTGCACTTCGTTTTCTTCGGCCATTGGCCCTGCCTTTCTGGCACAACGCATGCCACAGCATGCAGCTTCAAACGACGCAATTCATCATGCGCTTGACTACATAACAAAAAGGGAAGTCTGGTCATACGACCAAATGAGGGACACACCAAACATAGCTATACTAGCACGTATGTAAAAATCGCGCAACGCACATCCAGAACTCATGTATTATCGTCGCATCAAGACTAAGAGCGTGGACGACGCCTCACGACGAGGGCTGCTATTTTGTCGGCGATGACCTTTGCGTCATCGTGGCCTTCCTGCGTAAGACCGATGCTCAATGAGCGCGATGAGACGCCCTCGATGCGACTCCGCACAACCAGGCCTTTTTCTGACAACGAGCTCACAGACATGGAGACCGTAGGCTGCAGCAGTCCCAACCGATCCACCAGATGCGTTATGGTGCACTGATCGTTTGCATCGGAGTACAGGGCGAGCAGCACAAGCTCCCCCGCCGTGCAATACACCGAACCCATGGCGTCCACATACTTGCAAATGCGATCACAGGAAGTGCGGGCGAGCGGCTGACCAGCTGGAATCTTCGAACGAGTCCTGTTGGCAAGCTCCATCACATACTCGTGCCCATCCTCAGAAATGACGCAAACGATATTACGACGATCAATCGTGCCCTCGTCGCGGTCTATGTATCCCAAGCTAGCCAAGTGATTGGTACGATGGGTCATGGTGGGGCGAAGCGCTCCCTGATAGTCGGCGATGTCTGACGTCTTTATGGGAGCGTTGGCCATGTCCAGTCGGCAGAGTATGGCAAACTCCTCAAACGTCAGCCGATAAGAGCTTTCGGTTTCTTGCCTAACGAGATTGTACGCCCTTCGCACGGACATATACTCCCGCAGCTCCACTATGGCCTCCAACCTGGCAGCAGCCTTCATGACTTCATAAACACCTTATGGGATATCATACTACGAATAAACGATAATCACGCACGTAAGAACGGAAATCGCGTAAAGAGATGTTTACTTTATAGATGCGAGACGTTCGTGATATCCACAGTTCGTGACAGTAGAAGTCATTACATATGCTGCGGGGCATCAACTCCCACCAGTTGAAGCGTCGTGCCAAGCACAATGCGCACCGCGTCGCAGACCGTCAAACGAGCACGAGAGAGCTCTTCCGGAATGGGTCGACCCTCACTGGGCAGTACCTGGCATTGCGTATAGAAGGCATGGAACGCCCCTGCGATGTCTTCTGCATAGTGCGTCATGCGGAATGGCGCACGATCGCGTGCGCAGCCTGCCACAAGCCCAGGAAACTCAGAGAGCTTTCTGGCAAGCGCGAGCTCCGTGGACTGCGTGAGCAGACCAAGGTCCGCCTCGCCGCCAATGGCAGCGTCTGCCACAACATCCATTCCTCTTTGTGCGGCCTCTTCAAGCTCCAACCCGGCGGCACGTCGCAGAATCGAGCATATGCGCGCATGTGCATACTGCACGTAGTACACGGGATTCGTATTGTCTTGGCGCTTTACCAAGTCGATGTCAAAGTCAATCATCTGGTTGGCAGACTTGGAAACGAGCGTATACCTTGTTGCGTCTGCCCCAACCTCATGCAACAGCTCGTCAAAGGTCACCATCGTCCCCTTGCGCTTGGACATACGCACTGCCTCGCCACCACGAAGCAGATTGACGAGCTGGCCCAGCAACACCTCAAACTGGCCTGGATAGCCCAGTGCCTCGCAGGCAGCATCCACGCGCTTAATGTAGCCGTGGTGATCGGCGCCCCAAATGTCAATGACGTGCTCTACGCGCTGGAACTTGTTCCAATGGTACGCAACATCACTTGCAAAGTACGTGTACTCCCCGTTTGACTTAACCAGCACCCGATCCTTGTCGTCGCCAAACGTCGTGGACCTAAACCACAGGGCACCGTCTTCGGACCTGTAGAGATGCCCCATGGCATCCAAACGGTTGAAGGCACGGTGCACCGCATCCATGCCGTCCTCGTCCTTCTCGTACAGCGAGCGCTCCGAGAACCACAGGTCAAAGTCGCAGCGCGCCTCGTGGCACGTTGCCCGAATGGAAGATAGCATGAGCTGATAGCCCCGCTCGCGGAATGCCACGAGCCTCTCAGCCTCTGATAGCTCTTCCAGAGCACGACCATCGGTGCGAGCAAACTCCAACGCAAGGTCAATGATGTAGACGCCACCGTACGAATTGTCACCGAGAGCCGCCAAGAACTCATTTGTGAGGGGATGCGTTTGCGGTTGCGTGTCATCCTCGTCGTCGACGAACGCCTCTCTGTCGGCCACGAGGGCGTCGTATGCCTCCTCCAAGGTCTTGCCCTCGTCCACGAGTGCATAGAGCTGACGATAGCGCATGGCAACGGAGCTGCCAAACACATCCATTTGGCTGCCGTGATCGTTTATGTAGTATTCGCGCTGCACATCGTAGCCCGCATAGGCCATCACGTTGCAGAGCGAATCACCCAGTGCGGCCCAGCGCCCGTGACCAATGTGCATGGGCCCCACTGGATTCGCAGAAATAAACTCGACCTGAACGCGCTGACCATTTCCCAGGTTTGACCTACCGTAGTCTGCGCCCTGTTCGCGAACCGTCCTAAAGACCTCGTTGTTGCTCGCGGCCTTAAGATAGAAGTTCATGAACCCCGGACCAGCAATCTCCACGCGATCAATCGACGGATCCTCGGCCAAATGCGCCACGACCGACTCCGCCACCTTTCTTGGCGCGCAGCGAGCAAGCTTGGCACTGCGCAATGCGAACGTTGAAGACCAATCCCCGTGTGCCGTGTCGGCAGGTCGCTCGAATCCAAAGTCGCTTACCTCGAAGACAGGCAGTTCACCTGCCTCCTGCGCGGCGCGAAGGGCTTCTTGGACTAGCTTCTGCAGCTTTTCGGGCATTTGAGAACTCCTCACAATGACAGTGCCTTTGGCTTAAGAATACGAACGTGTCGTTATGGCTATGCGCCGAGCTCCTCCAAGGCAAGACGCTGACGCAGGTCCGCAAGACCACGCTCAAGTCCCACAGGATAGATCTGGGGATTGAGGAATCGCTTGGTTGCCGGGTCAAGACGCATGAGCGCGTCTTTGCAACGTGCCTTTGCCTCAAGAATCGTGTTGGGCTCTCCTGCACGAACGCCATCGCTCACAATGGGGACAAGGAGCTCACGCGGCGTTGCGCCGGCGAGGCGATGCATCGTCACCGGATCGATGATGTCGACCATGGCCGTGCGATCGCCGGTGTCGCTTGCCTCGTCAACAATCATGTCGCCCACGGGGCATCCGCTCGCGTCTTCAAAACGCAGTATCTGCTGAATGCCGGGAATCGTACGCTTGTACACCTGCTCGGAGAGCTTCATGACCGGACGCCATGCCTCGTCGTCTGCGGACCGCGTTGCCGAAAGCTTATATACGCCACCCAAGGAAGGCTGAGGGTCACAAGTCGCGAGCTTGGTGCCCACGCCAAACGAATCGATGGGAGCACCTTGCGCAAAGAGCGATTGAATGGTGTACTCCTCCAGGTCGTTGGAGACCGAGATCTTCACGTAAGGCAGACCTGCCTCGTCGAAGGCGGCGCGCGTCTCCTTGGAGAGCTTGGCGAGGTCGCCCGAGTCGATGCGGATGGCCGCGAGGCGCTCTCCCCTCGCCTCCATCTCCTTTCCCACGGTTATGGCATTGCGAATGCCCTGGTGCACGTCGTAGGTATCGAGCAACAGGCAGCAGTTCTTTGGGCTAGACTTCGCGAATGCGCGGAACGCCTCGAGCTCGGTGGGAAATGCCATGACCCAAGAATGCGCGTGCGTGCCGAATACGGGAATGTCATAGATCTTTCCGGCCAGAACATTCGACGTGGACGTGCAGCCGCCGATGTACGACGCGCGGGCTACGGCAAGGCCACCATCGGGTCCCTGGGCCCGGCGAAGGCCAAAGTCGGAAACCGGATGTCCCTCAGCGGCACGAACGACGCGCGACGCCTTGGTGGCCACCAGCGTTTGGAAATTGACCAAGTTGAGCAAGGCCGTCTCGAGCAGCTGGCATTCAATAACGGGGCCCTGTACACGCACCATGGGCTCACGCGGGAACACGAGGTCTCCCTCGGGAATCGCCCACACGTCCACGTGCATGCGGAATGTCCTCAGGTAATCGAGGAAGCCCTGTTTGAAGAGGGGGCCACCACCAGGAGCCTGTATCCCCGCCAGGTAGGCAATACTTTCCTCGTCAAAGCGCAGGTTCTCAACGAGCTCGGCGATCTGGCCAATGCCACACGCGATTGCATAGCCTCCGTTGAAGGGGTTGTCTCTAAAGAATACGTTGAAGCAGCCCTGGGCATCCATGAGCCCGGACTCCCAAAAACCCTGGGCCATGGTCAGCTCATAGAGGTCCGTGTTGAGTGCCACGTCGGTTGGAACAGTGCGGTCGGTAAGTGACATGAGTGTACCCTTCTCGTTAACGATATACCTTACCTGGCGGCCATATGCTTGCTTGTCCTAGCGAGGGCCTAGGAAGTACATGGCCAGAATCGCAATCACAACTATCAAAAGGCCCCCCAGAACGATCTTCTGTGCCAACGGCATGGAAAGGTCGTCACCTGGCTCCATGAGACGCCTTGCACGCTCGCGAGCAGCAACGGCGGCTTCATCCTCACGCGTCCTCACGCTTGTTTTTGGGGCATTGCGCTCAGCGCGAAGCTGCTCGAGTTCTGCACGCTCGCGACGGATGCGCTCGCGTTCCTCGCGCTCGGCCTTCTCGGCACGTAGTTGCTCGAGCTCCGCTCGTTCGGCATCTGTGAGCGGCGCGTCGACTTGGGACATGAGATTCCTTCCTCTCAGAGTCCAAAAGAGTGTACCTCAATTCTTTGCGCGTCATGTTCACGTACAGTAAAACCCATATTGCGTAGCCCAACTTTGCCCCAGGAAGCGTAGCACCATCCGCGATGGACGGTTCTCTGCGGCAAGACCGGAGAGGACCAGCCCCCATTCCCAACTCCCTATGATTGCCGTTGAAAAAAGGGCATTGACAGAATGGCCGGAGACTGCCATAATGACTTTTGCTTTGGGGATGTAGCTCAGCTGGGAGAGCGCAGCGTTCGCAACGCTGAGGCCGAGGGTTCGAACCCCTTCATCTCCACCATAGCCTCTTTGAACCCGAACCGCCGTGTTCGGGTTTTTTGTTTTGGAGCATGCATGAATCTGGATCTTTCAGCATACGCTGTTTGTGAGTTGTGCCCACGCAGGTGCCGCGCATCGCGCGCCTTGGGAGTCACTGGCGTCTGCGGCTGCACCAGCACACCGCTGGTGGCGCGTGCCGCCCTGCATTATTGGGAGGAGCCGCCCATCTCTGGCGAGGCTGGTTCGGGTGCCATCTTCTTCTCTGGCTGCCCTCTGCGCTGCGTGTTTTGCCAAAACCACGAGATATCGCAAAAGGGTGTGGGCAAGCCCGTTGACACCAACCAACTTGCCCGCATGATGCTCAACCTGCAATCGCAGGGAGCGCTCAACATAAACTTGGTCACGCCCCTGCACTATGCCCCGCACGTACGCGAAGCCATCCTCTTGGCGCGTTCGCAGGGCCTCGCCATCCCAACCGTATGCAACACCTCGGGATATGAGCTTGCGGACGTCGTCGATGCCATGGGTAACGTCATAGACATTTGGCTCACCGACGTTAAGTATGCCGATCCGAACCTCGCGGCATCGCTTTCTCACGCTCGCGACTATCCGCAGGTCGCCCTCAAGGCGCTCGACGCCATGCGGCGCCAGCTCAAGAAGCATGGTGGCCCGCTGTTGGCAGACGATGGCGCCATGTTAAGAGGCATCATCGTACGGCATCTGGTCTTGCCCGGCCACATCGATGACTCATGCGCAGTGTTAGACCGTGTTTGGGAACTGTGTGGCAACGAAGTTGACGTTTCCATAATGAATCAGTACACGCCGAATGAGTTCTGTCGCACCAGAGCTGACGACCTCTCCCGTGCGGTAACGGACGACGAGTACGAAATCGTCCTCTGCCACGCAGATGACTTGGGGTTCACGCGCCTCTGGTGGCAGCAGGGAGGAACGGTCTCCGAGAGCTTCGTTCCGGCCTTTGATGGCACTGGCGTGCCCAGTTAGGCCGGAACGAAGCTAAGCGAAGCTTATCGCGTAGCTCTAATACCCCTCGCCGTACGATTCCTCCTGCTCGGTCTCGCTCGTCTCGTAGGTGTCGTTTGAAGCCTCAGTGTCCTCGTAAGTATAGTCGGACTCCTCGTCCGACTCCCCATAGTAAAGAAGCTCGTCGGTTTCTTCGGTCTCGTTCTCGCCCTCCTCATAGAGGGTCTCATTCGTCTCGTTTCCCTCCGTCTGAGGAAGGGGGTCAGCCACCACGACCGTCTTCGAGACAGCCTGCGCGAAGCCCTGCGCTCCAGCGTCGCTCAGGTGCATGCCATCCTCGGCAAACCAGTCTTCGTGTCCCTCAGATGCTGCGTACCAGTCCACAAGGTGCGCCTTGCCGTCTTTTCGCACGTAATTCGCTAGGAGCTCGTTGTTCGGCACGCCCCACGCGCCATTGGTGCGGGTGTTGACCAGCCAAAGGTCCCTGTCCCCTATTGCGTTTCGAATGGACGTGAGGTCGGATTCCGCAATCTCCTCGTCGTCTGCCATGGCAACGACGACCGTTTGGCCCACGACGTTCTGGTCCACATAGCCCTTGAGAGCCGCAACAAGCGCTGCGGGCGTCCTGCCGTCGGATGTGTCCACGATGCCACGCGGATAGGCCTGCGCCAAGGCGTCTGCCGCATCCAAACATACGGAGTCGCCCATGATCGTCACGTTGTACATGGTGTTTGCCTCGCTTGACACCTCGTAGCCCATGGTCTGCACAACGAGGTTCGCATAGGCGTCACGCCCGTCCCAGGTAAGGTGTATGCCGTCCTCAATAAACCAGTCGTCATGGCCCTCGGAGGCGCCAAGCCAATCGATGACGTACACGTTGTCGTGGGCATCGGCAAACGACTCTATGAGCGCATTGTTGTCCACATCCTTGGCGTTTGGCGTCCTGAGGTTCACGAGCCAGAGCCTGCGGTCTGCACCGACGGTTTGCAGCAGGTCGGACATGATGTCTTCGTCCAGCACGCCATTGGTTCCAATGCTCCACACCACGTCGTCACCCACGATGCCAGAGTCGACGTATTCCTTAAGGGACTCCAATGCCTCGGGAGCCTGCCGCTCTCCCTTCGTGTCTATGAGCCCATGCGGAAACGCCTGGTTAAGTTGCTCGTTGGCGCCCAGCGATACCGAATCGCCAATAAGCACCACGTCGTATACCCCGTCCTGCACGGGCTTCTTAAGCGACGCTTGCATAACGCGACGCTCTTCGGGGTGGTTTCCCGCCACTGTTACCGGCTTAACAACCACAAGGCCAACAATGGTGGCGACGGTGCCCACCAACGTGAGCACGATTGCCGGCGTAAGCTTGAGCCAAGGTATGGAGGAACCTTGCTTACGTCCCTGCGAAACAGGCTTTTTGCCCAACGCCCTAAAGGGAACCTCTACGAACCTATATGAAAGCTCCGAGATGCCAAGTATGAGCGCCAGTTCCAGCAGCAGCTTCCACCAGGGCACACCCGTTGTCGCATTAAGCGGATTCATGAGCTCAAGAATGGGGTAATGCCACAGATAGATGGCATACGACCTGCTGCCAATCCAAGCCAACGGCTTAAACGACAGGATGCGCGAGAATATCGACCCGTCGGGAACCAGGCCGGCAATCGCGCCGAGGGTAACCACCGAGCAGAGCAGAATGCCCCCATAATACGAAAAGGCGGAGTAACCCTCGGTAAAGAGCATCATTGCGATGAGGCCAAGCAGACAAACCGGTCCAACGACGCGTGGTATGAGCCCCCTTACGCCATGCAGCCTTGTGGCAACCTGCCTGCTCATGCGATCGAACGGCCAGGCAATTGCCAACCAACACCCCAGCAGAAGGCTCATGGCACGCGTGTCCGTGCCGTAGTACGCACGAGAAGGATCGGCTCCAGGCACATACAGGAAGGCCATGAGCGCCGCGGACGCCAGCGAAGCGACCAACAGGCCAATGCACACGCCCCTACGCCTCACCCTCTTGCGCATGAGGAGGTAGAAGATGGGGGGCCACACAAAGTAAAACTGCGCCTCGATGGCAAGCGACCAAAAGTGCGTAAGTGGCGAGGGATTCCCCGCCGCTGCAAAGTACGACTCGTTGCTCAGGATCTTCGTCCAGTTAATCACCATCAGCAAACCGGGAATAATGTCGCCCCGCATCTTGGTGAACAACGCAGGGCTTAAGAACGAGCACACCGCTCCCGTTACCGCCACAAAAAGCACGACGGTAGGCATGAGCCTCCAAAAGCGACGTACCCAGAACGACCCAAGAGAGATGTGCCCGCGAGAGGTGCTGAATTCTCGCATGAGTCCAGCCGTCACCAAGTATCCCGAGAGCACAAACAATATGGTGACGCCAAGCAACCCTCCACCACACCACGGCAATCGCATGTGATAGCCAACGACTCCAAGAGCGCACAACGCTCTCAAGCCATCAAGAGAACTCACGTAGCGCGGTTTTATCTTTGGTGTGCGAAGCTTGCGAGATTCTGGCATGTTCCGTCCCCTTATTTACTCCGATATTGTTCCGTTGAAGACTGCCGTGGCTGCACAAAAAGAAACACGCCCCCCGCAATGACATTAATGAACCCACCTTCACCAGGTGGGTGTCCTCGACGCCTGTTCCAGCTTCCTCGTCAACGGAGGATCCCTGTACTAAGCACGAGATATGGACTCCCAAACAACACTTGTCGGTTCACCCAGTTTGCACCGCAGGGGACGCTATCTCCATATTACGTGTTCTCGTAAAGAAGAACAGTCTTGACATGAGCCAGATGTGAGAAAAAATAGAAGGATGCGACAAAGACGACAGTCGTCTTTGCCTTGCATGGGAAACTCGAGAGGGGTGTGGCACATGAACAGCTTGTGGGGACCCTACGTGGCCCTCTTCTCGGCGTGTTTGTGCGGATCGCTCCTCATGACGCCCGTTGCCAGACGCATAGCTTGGCGGCTGGGGTCCGTCGATTACCCAGGGGCGCGCAGAATCAACCGAAAACCCATTCCGCGCATGGGTGGCATCGCCGTGTTCTGCGCGCTGTGCATAGGCGCCTTCGTGCAGTTTATTGGCTCGAACCTCTTGGGATGGTCTCACATCTTCTTTGTGGAGGCACAATTCGCCTCACATATAAACTATGCCCTGCTCTCCTTGGCCATCTTGGTCATCTTTCTTACAGGCCTGCTCGATGACTATCTATCGCTCAGCCCGCGTCAAAAGCTCCTTGGCCAAACGATCGCGGCGACAGCCGCCGTTTGCAGTGGCCTTGTTATTGACGTTATTGTCCATCCACTCACGAGCCAGGGGGTTGCTCTGGGCGTCTTTGCCCATCCGCTCACCATCATCTATCTGGTTGCCTACACCAACATCTTCAATCTAATAGACGGGTTGGACGGATTGGCGTCGGGCATTTCGTGCATAGCGAGCATCACCATGTGGATCGTCTCCACCATGTCCGGCCATACGGACGCGGCGGCGCTTTCCATCATGCTCGCCGGAGCGACCCTCGGCTTCTTGCGCTACAACTTCAATCCGGCCTCGGTGTTTCTCGGCGACTCCGGCTCGCTTCTGATAGGATTCGTGCTTGGGTGCATCTCCCTCATGTCGGTTAATCGCGTTTCGGGCCTCACGTCAATCATCGTGCCGTTGGTCATAGCCGGCATTCCCATCATCGATACGTTCTCGGCCATCGTACGTCGTGGACGAGCTCACGTGAGCATTGGCCAAGCGGACAAGGGCCACATACACCACCGCCTTATGGACGAGGGCTTTAACCAGCGCCAAACCGTACTCTTTATCTATGCCTGGACGGCAGTGCTCTGTGCCGGCTCCATCATCATGACGCAGGTAAACGTTATTCCGAGGATCCTCATATTTTGCGTGCTTGTGATTGCCTCGGCCCTCTTTGCCATGCGTCTGCATCTGTTCCGTCCGGTGTTACTGCACCACTACGACCCGG
The DNA here is from genome assembly GCA_017513965.1 of Atopobiaceae bacterium. Classification (GTDB taxonomy): domain Bacteria; phylum Actinomycetota; class Coriobacteriia; order Coriobacteriales; family Atopobiaceae; genus RUG440. The sequence goes on along the minus strand of JAFWMI010000075.1, from coordinate 14,065 downwards.
AGACGGGCGAGGACGAGCTCGTCGCACCTCAAGACCCCGCCTTCGAGGAGGAGGCGCAAAAGTTTGAGGAAGAGCATACGCACTTCCCGCTCTAGCGCATGTGGACACACAACGTAACGGGCTCCTCGCCATTTGACTGGCGAGGAGCCCTTTCATCTCGTTGCGTCCAGATGCCTACTCGGCGTCAAGTGCCTTCTTGGCAACCTCAGCAAGATCTGCGAAGCCCTGAGCGTCATCGTAAGCGATGGCAGCCAGCACCTTGCGGTCGAGCTCGACGCCCGCAAGCTTAAGACCATGCATAAAACGGCTGTACGAAAGACCATTCATGCGTGCAGCAGCGTTGATGCGCTGAATCCAAAGCGCACGGATGTCGCGCTTCTTGTTACGGCGATCACGGTACTGATACTGCAGGGAGTGCTGGACCTGCTCCTTCATGCCCCTAAACGTACGAGAGCGAACTCCGTAATAGCCCTTCGAACGCTCTGCAAGGGTGTTGCGCTTCTTGCGACCGGCAACCGCGCGCTTTACTCGTGCCATATATGATCAACTCCTTGATTAGTGCAAAATCACGACGTCTGAGCGCCTAGTTCTTACCCATGCGCTGGCTTACTACCTTGGCATCACCCTTGGTGAGCTCGGTCTCCTGACGGAAGCCACGGATGCGCTTGGGAGACTTCTTGGTGAGGATGTGGCTCTTGAATGCCTTGCCACGCATGATCTTTCCCGTGCCGGTACGGCGGAAACGCTTTGCCGAACCCTTGTGCGTCTTCATCTTAGGCATGTTCTAACTCTCCTTTTTGTTGTCCTTGCGTGCAGCGCCGTCCTTCTCGGCAGCCTCCTTGTCGAAGGCCCCCTTGATGGGTGCGACGAGCATATGCATGTTGCGGCCTTCCATCTTGGGCTGTTGCTCCACCGTTGCATAGGGGCTCAGGTCGTCCGCAAGACGATCCAGCACCATGAGGCCTTGTTCGGGGTGTGCCATCTCGCGTCCACGGAACATGATGGTGATCTTAACGCGAGCACCCTTGCGAAGGAATCGCATCACATGGTTCTTCTTGGTCTCGTAGTCGCCCACGTCAATCTTGGGGCGGAACTTCATCTCCTTGACCTCAACACGCACCTGCTTCTTGCGTGCTGCCTTGGCCTTGCGGTCCTGTTCGTACTTGTATTTGCGATAGTCCATGACCTTGCATACCGGAGGCTCCGCGTTAGGAGCAATCTCCACCAAGTCCATGTTTTGCTCGTTCGCAATGCGCAGCGCATCGCGAACGCCAAAGAGTCCAAGTTGCGACCCGTCTACCCCAATAAGGCGACACGTACGCGACGTGATCTCTTCATTGATGCGAGGACCCTCGTTCCTGGCTATCTTCTACACCTTCCCTTCGTTGCGATGCCGTGCATCGCCTCCATGTGGCCAAAGCCACGTTATAAAAAAACTCCGGGCCATATAATAGCAACCGGAGAGACACGTACCTCTAGGCACAAAACCACCATAAGGCGTTATTACGTTGTCTAACCAGGCAGCTACTCAAGGCGCCGCGTAGGTGGGGGCAGCGTACACCCCGCTTTGCGGAGTACATAGTACCCTGTCGTCCTGCCAAACACAAGTGTTTTTGGTAGTATTCACACATTAGTCCACGCTCGTTTGCGTACCTAGCGCCCCAGTCATGGAGGTTTGTATGAGTTTTCGGCTCCGCAGAACAGTCGCACTTGCCCTCTGTCTCGTGCTCTGCGAACCGTTTGCCATCGTGGCAAACGCAAAAGGCAAAGCGAAGGATACGTCATCATATAAGGAGACGCGACAGCTCCTCTCGCACGGAGCAAGCGATACCGCATTGCGCGCCTTGGATTCGGTCTACAGGCAGTGGCTCAACGCCTACGTCAATTCCCGAGTTGTTGCGGTGCCTCAGTCGGATGGGATTGGATCGGCCTCATTTGGTCCATGGAGTGCGACTCAAGATTATGGAGCAACTGAGGCCCGGGACGACGGAAGCCTCACCGAATGGGCAGAGCGGTACTACATCACGCATCATTGGTCTGAGTATGGCCAGCTCATACGCAGCATGGTTCCTGGAGACGTCGTCACCGTCAATGGTCAAACAGTGGTGGTTGAACGCGTGTGCGACTATCCTCGAGACAGCGTCTATGAAGAAATCGCTACCCTTGCGGGCGATGCGCCCGTTATCCTGCAAACCTGCGAACCGAACACCAATCTCAACCGCATGGTTTTTGCGCGAACATAAGCATACCCACGCGCGCGGTAATCTGGTATACTGGCTAAGTCACTTGCCCGAGTGGCGGAATTGGCAGACGCGGAGGTCTCAAAAACCTTTGTCGAAAGACGTGTGGGTTCGAGTCCCACCTCGGGCACCAAAAAAACAATCGGCTCGCATGTCCATGCGAGCCTTTTTCTTTTCAACCGCCTAATGCATACCGTCGGAATGTCGGTCACCGTCTGCGAGCCATGGGTTGGTCGCAAGCTCGTGCTCCATGGTGGTTGCTGGCCCATGACCACAGAGCAACACCGTCTGTGGTGGTATTTCCCGCTTGAGCCGGTCGAGGGTTCGCATGAGGGTCGCATGGTCGCCACCCAGCAAGTCGGTTCTTCCACAAGAGCCCGCAAAGAGCGTGTCGCCCACAAAGGCAAACCCATCTCCCAAAAGCACGATTCCGCCTTCGGTGTGTCCCGGGGCCTCAATCACGCGCAACGTCATGTCTCCCACCACGAGCTCATCGCCCTCAACGAGCAACCGATCAGGCTCTGGCGCATTCTCAAGATCGTCTTGCAGGCCCATGAATCCATGAGAAGAGAGCTCCAATGCCTGCTCGCATCGCCATGCGTCGGCGCGGGAGATACAGAACGGAGCCCCACACGCCCGCTTGAGCGCCGCCACGCCACACACGTGGTCGTGATGGCCGTGGGTCGCGACTATGCCCACAATTTGGAGATCATCCAATTGGGCAGCAATCTGGGCACCCGATGCCCCAGGGTCCACTACCAGGCACGAACCATTGCTCACAAGCGCATAGCAATTCGTCTGAATCGGCCCAACAACGAATTGGCGAATGCCATCCTTGGTTGCCATCCCTTACGCCCTCCTCTTCATTTGATTCGATCCCTCGCCCGGCATGAGTCGCCTGGCGTCGAAGACCGAAGGAACGCGGCTCACGCCCGCCAGGAGCGCGTCTAGCAGACTCGCATCCGATATGGAAACAAGAAAGCGCAGTCGTGCCACACCCTCACGCGTGGTTTGAGTCGAGGCTGCAAGGATGTTCGCGCCGGCATCGTTTATGGCGATGGTAATGTCCTTGAGGAGGCCCATGCGGTCGGTGGCCTCAATCACTATCTCAACCTGGAACTCAGTCGCACCAGACGCATCCCACTCTACGTCGATCATGCGCTCTGGGTGCTGCATGAGCCCTTTTACGTTGGGGCATGTGGAACGATGCACCGAGACGCCCTTTCCACGCGTGATAAACCCCACAATGTCGTCACCAGCCACGGGATTACAGCAATGCGCAAGGCGAACCAACAGGTCTGGATCGCCCTTAACGACCACGCCACAGCTCCCATGCTTGCGCTTCTTCTTGGTCGTGCTTGATCGCGGCAGCCTCAGATGCTGTTCTCCGGACTCAGCGCGCTCTCGTGCCGCCTGCTCCTCCGCCTCTCGGCGCGATTGGGCGAGCTGCTCCGCCGACCCCGCCTCAAGGAGGGCCTCAATGCGATTGGCAACTTGGATAACAGACTGCTTCCCAAGATAGATGGACTGGAAGAGGCTCTCGGGCGATCGCGCGTCAAATTGCGACAGCACCTGTTCTATCGCCTTCGTCGTACGCGTGGTAGAGATGCCGTAGCCCCGTTTGCGGAGCTCCTTTGCCAGCTCTGCCCTGCCCTGCTCTGCGTCGTCCGCCTTCGTCATGGTCGCAAAGTACCGGCGAACCTTCGAACGCGCGGATGGCGTTACCACGATGGACATCCAGTCCCGTGAGGGACGAGCATGCTTGTTGGTAAGAATCTCCACTCGGTCGCCCATCTGCAGATGGTACGTGAGCGGAACCACCGAGCCGTTCACCTTTGCGCCCACACAATGATTGCCCACCTCGGTATGCACCGCATAGGCGAAGTCCAACGGCGTGGACTCTCGGCGAAGGCTCATGACCTCGCCCTTTGGCGTGAAGACAAAAATCTCGCCCTCAAAGAGGTCCACGCGCAGGTTGTCCAGGAACTCATGCGGGTCGTTGATGTCGTCGTCGCTCACCCAGTCGAGGCTGCGGCGAATGTGGTTGATAGTGGAGTCGATGCTCTTGTCATCGCGAGACATCCTGCCTGTGGAATTCCCGGACTTCTTGTAGAGCCAATGCGCCGCAACGCCATACTCGGCATGCTCGTGCATCTCCGCCGTGCGAATCTGCACCTCGATAGGCCGTGCGTCGGGGCCGATCACGGTCGTGTGGAGAGACTGGTACAGATTGGCTTTTGGCGTGGCGATGTAATCCTTAAACCTTCCCGGCAATGGATGCCAAAGCGCATGCACGGCGCCAAGCACCGTGTAGCATTCCTCCACGGTCGACGTTATAACTCGCAGCGCAATGAGGTCATAGATATCGGTAAACTCCATCCCCTTGCGGTGCATCTTTTGGTAAATGGACCAAAGGTGCTTTGGGCGGCCCGAAATCTGGAAGTTCTGCACTCCCACGCGGCGAAGCTCGTCCGAGAGCGTCTTGATTGCCTCGTCGGTGTCCCGCTCGCGCTGCGTGCGCGAATCCTGCACCATGCGCGCGACGCGCTCATATTCCTCCGGCTCCAAATAGAAGAACGAAAGGTCCTCGAGCTCCCACTTGATGGACGAGATGCCCAGTCGGTCTGCCAAGGGAGCATACACATCCATGGTCTCGCGGGACTTGAACACGCGCTTGTGCGGTGGCAGGGCGGCAAGCGTACGCATGTTGTGCAAGCGGTCTGCGATCTTGATAATCACCACGCGAATGTCGCGCGACATCGCGAGCACCATCTTGCGCAGATTGAGCGCCTGCTTCTCATCCATGTTCGACACTTGGATGTTCGTAAGCTTGGTAACGCCGTCAACGAGCTCGGCAACCGTCGGTCCAAAGCGCTCGGAGAGGTCGGAGAGCGTAGCCGTCGTGTCCTCCACCGTATCGTGCAAGAGCGCCGCGCAGATGGTGTCGGCGTCCATGTGCAGGTCCTTGGCAAGAATCAGGGCGACTTCCACGGGATGGTTGATGTATGGCTCGCCAGACCGCCGCCGTTGGTCCTTGTGGAACTCCGCGGCAAACCAATAGGCCCGCTCGACCTTGTCGCAGCTCTCTTGGTCAAGAAAGCTGTCACACGCCGTTTGCAACAGCCGGTAGTTGTCGGCACCAGGTATCTCGTCGGAATCAATCATTCTCTGCAAAGCCATTGACCTCATGCCGCGACCCCTCTCGTCTACCTGTCTACCGTATGCCCAAACCCCGGTACGATGGGCTTGTAAACCCGCTCGAGCATCTCTTGGGGAAGCGAGCCGAGTGCCCAGTCGCGGAAGTCCACAAACTCATGCTGCAGTCGACAACCTTCGGAATACCTCACCGACTCAGTTAGGTCAACATGCTTGGGAGACACCGCCATTATAAGTCTTCTGCTATCTCCAAACCCTTGGACATCTAGGAAGCCAAGCTCGGCAAACACGCCGATGCCCGACTCGATTCCGCCGTCAGTGAGCTGACAACGACTGTCCAAGTTGCAGACTCTATCAAGAATCTGCTGGTTGTTTAGCTCGACGACCCGCTGGGGACTGTCCTTTGCCACGCCCATGAGCACGCGATACAGCACGATCATGTCCTCTCGGGAGGGGGCCGCGGCCTCCAGAATACGCTCGTTTATGCGGGCATCGTCACTCCCAAAGAGGAGCTGTATGGTTGCCGGCGCTCCGTCACGCCCCGCCCGACCGCTCATCTGGTTGAACTCGGTAGAGCCAAAGGGCATATGATAGAGCACGACGTTTCGGATGTCGGGAAGGTTGACTCCCTCGCCAAAGGCGCTGGTGGCGACGACACAGGTAAGCGGACCTTCTCGGAACGCACGCTCGATTCTCAAGCGCAGCGAGCGTTCCAGGCCCGCATGATAGAACGCAATCGCATGACCCAGTTCCGGGACACCCGCACGAAGCGTTCGCACCAACAGCTCCGCCTGCTTGCGTGAATTGACATAGACCACCGTCTTTTGACCACTGGAGACCAACGAGGTGAGCAGCATGTCTCGGTCACGAAGGTCACGGTGATCGACTATCTCCAAGTTTGGACGAGAGGTCTCATCCACAATGACGTTCTTTTGGTTTATGCCCAACAGGCGACATATCTCGCGTGCCACAGGCGCTGGCGCCGTGGCGGTAACTGCAAGCGTCGCAGGATCTCCCAACGCATGGAGCACGTTTGGCAGGGAAGCGTAGGCGACGCGATCGCCTCCTTGGGTGGAACCGGCATGATGCGCCTCATCCACCACGACAAATCCCACTCGGTTTGTGCGTGCGAACCGATCCACATGAATCACCAGGAACTCGGGCGTCGTGAGCACCACATCGACCTTGCCCGAAGCAAGCCCCTCAAACGCCTTGCTGCGGTCTTCGGCCAATGTCTCGCCCGTCAGCACCGACGCCTTGAGTCCAAACTCCTCAAATGACTCCTCAAGATGGAATGCCTGGTCCGAAACGAGTGCCCGCAGTGGATACACGAAGACGCTCGCCTTGTGCCGCAAGAGCGCCATGCGGGCCGCATGCAGGTGAAAAATGAGCGACTTGCCTCGACCCGTTGCCATAACGCACAGCGCCGACTCGTTACGGGCAAGCGATGCGAGCGCACAGCTTTGCGCGGGCAAGAGTTCGCTGTCGCCGATCATGCGCGCGCGAAGACGATCGGTGAGCTCGGACAAGGACAGGGAATCGAGGCTATCTTCCGTTGCGCATGGAGCGTCTTGCTCGGATGGCTGGCAGAGGTCACCTTGCACGATGGCATCACTCATGGATGCTACGCTCGCATCTTCGCGGTCGGTCTCGTCGCGGTACAGGATGTCGCGCACCATGAGCTTTGGGTTGACCCGACCCTGCCACGACTCGTTTACCGCGTCGACCACCAAGTCGACCAAACCCTCGCATGCATATGCACGGTCCATGTGAGGGGTCCTGAACATGATGGCCGGCACAGACGCAGCGCCATCGGTTGCCACGAATCGAAGATGCGCGCCCTCATAGCCAACCCGGGCACGATTGCGCATGAATACGCCCTGCACGCCTAGGAGCGGGCGTTTGTTTCCTTGGCCAAATGGCTGAAGGCTGTCAAGGGAGGCGATGCCCTCACGCGTGAGCTCAGATAGAGAGGCGAACGCAGCTATCTCCCCCCTGTCCTCAAACCGTTCCTGTGGCAGGGCAGCGAGCACCTTTTGCATGCGGTCCCTAAAAGCCGGGAGCTTATCGACCTCACAAGTCACACCCACGGCTCCAGCATGCCCGCCAAACCGCACGAGCAGATCAGAGCACTGCCCCACGGCATGAAAGAGGTCCACCGTACCCACGCTACGGCCAGACCCTCGCGCAATGCCATCCGTAACGGAAAACACCAATGCCGGAACGTGATACTTATTCACGATGCGACTTGCAACGATGCCCTTCACGCCCTCATGCCAGCCTTCACCCGCAAGCACCAGAACGCGTTCGTTGGCATATTCCCGCGCCGCAAGGTCGAGTGCCGCGTCGGCAAGCGACGCCTCCGTCTCTCTGCGGTCGGTGTTCGTACGCTCCAACATGCCTGCGAGTACGGCGGCCTCGGCAGGGTCTTCTGCAATGAGCAGGTCGAATGCGACTTCAGTCGTTCCCATACGCCCCGCCGCATTGAGTCGTGGTATGAGCGAGAACGGCAGCGTGTCCGCCTGTATGGACGTGAGGTCAATGCCCGCGGTTGCGGCGAGCGCCACGATGCCCGGACGATTCGAATGACGCATGCGGTCAATTCCCGCCGCAACCAGAGAGCGGTTCTCTCCCTGCAGCAACATCATGTCGGACACGGTGCCGAGCGCTGCCAAGTCCACATATTCCTTCCAGAGGTCTGGCATCCCTCGCCGCGTTCCCAACTCGCACACCAGCTTGAGCGCCACGCCCGCTCCTGCGAGCTCTCTGGACGCGCAGTCAGGTGAGAGCTTGGGGTCGGTAACGGGCACATCAACGGGGACAAGATCGCCCGGCTCATGGTGATCCGTAATCACCACGTCTATGCCACGCTCACCCAACCACGCCACCTCTTGGGCGGCAGCGATGCCATTGTCCACCGTAATGATGAGGTCTGGGTCACCCTCCCCCAGCACCCGGTTCAAAGCAGCTCGGGAGAGGCCATAGCCCTCGCCAAAGCGATGGGGAATATATGGCCGAATGTTACCGCCGAGTCGGCGAAGCGCCTGCGTGAGCAAACACGTTGAGGTCATCCCATCAACATCGAAGTCACCGAACACCGCGATCTGCTCGCCATGCTCAAGTGCGAGTTCCACACGGTCCGCTGCCTGGGACATTCCGGGGATCTGAAGCGGGTCAATCCAATCGCGCTCGAGCGACGGGGAAAGGAAGTCACTTGCCGCATCCACGCTCGTTATGCCGCGAGCCGCCAAGACTCTGGCCACGAGCGGGGTAATGCCGAGCTCTTCGCACAGCAAGCGCTCGACTTCCCCGTTTTGGGGAAGTACGTCCCAGCGCCTGTTGTCGAGGAGGCCCGACATGTCTCAGCTCCTTACGTTAGGAAACGCCGTCTCCCAAGCTCGCATCCTTTGCGTCAGATCGAATGCCCCATGCCTCGGGATGCTCCTGCAGGGATCCTTCTGATGCCAGAAGGCGAAGTGTCGTCAGTGCATACCAGCTCACGGTCAACACGCCGGCTATGGCCCCAAACACCATCACCAGGCCAAAGTCACGCAAGATCTCAAAGGGAAGGAACTGGAACACAAGCGCCGCGACAAACACGATTGCGCATGGTGCCGCCAATGGCTTCATAGCCTCAGGCGCGCAGGAGAGCGCCGCTCCGCGATAGCTTGCGCCAGACTCGACCCGAGCGACAAAACACCCGCAGATACGCCATGCGGCAACAACGGTCGTCGCACCGGCAATCGCACCGGCAACGACGCCCGGAACGGTGAGCACAAACATGTTCAAGCGCGAGAACAACGCCATGAGTCCCAACAGCAGCAACGAGTAGACCACAGAGGCTCCCCCGGGGACCACCGCAAGCTTGCCGAACTTCCTAAAGCCAACGACCCATATGCACACGATCGCGCAAACGGTAACGACAACCATGCCCCACAGCATCGTCTTGCCCACAAGCGGACCCGTTTTCTCGCTTCCGGTGAGCTTCGTCGCGAAGGGGAGCTCGCCGGTGTCGACGACCGCCTTTATCGCGTTCGCCTCGTTCTGGCTAAACGAGCCGCTGATGGAGACCTGCCCACCAGTTATCTCCTCCGAAACCGAAGGGGCCGAGAGCACCTTGCCATCGATGACGATGGCGATGGATCCGTTGGACTTCGCGAGCTCGCGCGTTACATCGGCAAACTTCTTTGCGCCCTCATCGTTGAAGGTAAACGTGATTGCATACACCTTTTGTGCGACTGGGGTAACAGTCACCGATGTCACCGACGAGCCGTCCAAGAAGCTGGTGAACATGCCGTCTTGAAGCTGCACGTTCGAAGTGCCCGCGTTGATCTTTGAGAGCGCGTCGGCATCGCCGATCTCATCGACGCGCACAAACTCGAGCCTGCCACGACCACCGATGATCTGAGCAATCTCCTCGGTCTGCTCTGCAAACCACGGGAACTCAACAAGAATGCTCCCCTCTCCCTGGCGTGCTGTGGCATCCGACACGTCCAGGGGCGCCAAACGCTTGGAGACCGTATCGACCGCTCCCGACAGGTTGCTCGCAGACGAATCTGCTCCGTCCTCCACAACAGCCTGCATGTTGTAGGAGATGCCTTCCTTGAGCCAGAGACCTCGCGTTATGCGCTCTCGTATGGGCCACATGCACACGAGACATCCCACACAGAGCAGCGCCAACAACACCAGAAGCACCTTTCGCCGCTTCTTGTCGGCCGCTGCCTTGTTCTGACGCGTGCCATGATCGGCACGTGTCTCTATTCCGGCACTCTCGTTCCACGCTGCGACGCCCGTCTTGCGCTCGGTCGTCTTGTCACCTCGGACCATGGGTATATCCTCTTTCACATAGCCGTCAAACTACTGCATACATATTTGAGCGATTCTACCACAAGCCACGCGCACGCGGCTGCTTGTGATGAGGGCTCATTGATGCTAGAAGTCATTGGCGGCGGGGCTATCCTCCCAAGCACGCACAAACTCACCGTAGGTGCCCGCTATTATGGCGGCTCGTGCCTTGCGCATGAGCTCAAGCAAGTAGTACACGTTGTGTATGGACAAGAGGATGGAACCGACCATCTCACGCTGACGCACGAGATGGTGCACATAGGCACGCGTATAGCCCGCGGCGCATGCGGGGCACGTGCAGTTGCCGTCCAGCGGCGTGTTGTCCGTCGCGAACCGTGCGTTTTTGAGATTGAGCCTACCCTCGCTGGAGAAGGCTGTACCCATTCGTGCCGTACGTGTGGGCAACACGCAATCGAACATGTCGATGCCACAGGCCACTCCACGCACCAGCGTGGTGGGGTTCCCCACCCCCATGAGATAGCGTGGCTTTTCCTTGGGCATGTGTTCGGATGCAAGCGGGGCCAGCGTCTCGAACATGGTTGCATGATCCTCGCCAACCGAGTACCCACCAATGCCATATCCTGGGAAGTCTCCCATAGACTCGAGCTGCGCGAGCGAACGCAGCCTCAGGTCCAGATGCATGCCTCCCTGCACTATGCCAAAGAGCGCCTGATCCTCCCGCGTGTGTGCCTTGAGGCAACGCTCGCCCCACATGCTCGACAACTCCACGGCACGCTCCACGTACGACCGTGGAGACGGATAGCCGGGACACTGGTCGAGCTGCATGACGATATCGGCTCCGAGCAGCTGCGCAATGCGCATGTTCTCCTCGGGAGTCCAGCTCACCACCTCGCCGCCATAGTCCACCGCATGGAAGGTGACTCCGTCGTCGTCGAGCTTGAAGTGCTCGCCGTGGCTGAAGACCTGGAATCCGCCCGAGTCGGTGAGGATGGGGCCATCCCATCGCATGAACTCGTGCAAGCCACCCAGCTTGGCCACGAGCTCGGCGCCAGGGCGCATGGAGAGATGATAGGTATTGGCCAGCAGGATCTTCGTCCCCATCTCATGAAGCGTGGGTGGCAACAGGCCCTTTACGGTCGCCTTCGTCCCCACGGGCATGAATATGGGCGTTGGCACGTCCCCATGAGGGGTGTGGAATACTCCGGCGCGCGCATGCGTTTGTGGATCCTCCGCAATGATGTCGTACGTGAACCATGCCTTGCTCATGAGAGACCGCCTTTCTGCCCGTCACGTGCGAGCATGTTCTCTATCCAAACGGCTACGCCATCCTCTGCGACAGACCCACAGACCTCCGTGGCAATCGCCTTCACCTCTTCGTCCGCATTTCCCACCGCCACAAAGCGGCCACACACGGCTGCGAGCGGCATGTCGTTTCCCCCGTCGCCAAATGCCGTCGCCTTTTGTGGCCCAATGTCGAGCAGCTGCATGAGCGCTTGTGCGCCGCTCGCCTTGCTCACGCCTCGTGCCGTAATCTCGAGCTCGGTTGCCCCCATGTGCACAACCTCATAGCTTCCATCTGCGCACAGCAGCTCGGCAGCCTGTGCACACAGCTGGGGATTGGGGATCGTGCACCCCATCTTCTCTACCCCGCCTGCCGCACGTCTTACGTGTGGAAGCACGGACCTCACTTGCTTGTGGCTGCGGTTGGTTGCCATGCGCCACACATACAGCATGCCCTTGCGGCCAAAGCGTGCCAATCGGGTGAGCAGGCCAGAAGACGCCCCTTCCGCCCGCATGGCACGCGCAACGGCACCCGTCCTGCCGGTGAGCATGTACGAGGCGCCCTTCCACTCAAAGTACGCATGTCCGCCAAAGAAGGCATTCCATGCCGGTTTGAAGGGCGCGAGCATTTCGTGGCAGCGGAGCGCATCCTCCCTGGAGAGCATGCTTTGGGACACGGGTGCACCATCTGCCACGCGCACTACCGAGGCGCCGTTCGAGCACACCGCATAGGACATGGCGCCACAGGCCAAAACCTGCTTGTTCACGGAGCAAAACGGTCTGCCGGACGCAATGGAAAGCACGTATCCGGCTTCCCTCGCGGCAACGAGCGCATGCACCACGCGAGGGGACACATACGAGCCCGCTTGAACAATCGTATCGTCCAAATCGAACAAGAGAAGCCCGGCACCACGAGGATGCCGGGCGTTGGGTATAGACCCTTGGTTTTGTCCTGTTACGGGACTACTCGCCAAAGCCGCTGTCCACGAGGGCGACCAGAGCGTCGAGAGCAGCCTGCTCGTCGGGACCGTCGCATGCAATCTCGACCTTGGTGCCAGAGCCCATGCCGGCAGCCAGGATCATCATGATGGACTTGGCGTTGACGGGAGCGGAGCCCTTGTCGACGTCCTTGATGGTGACGGTGCTCTCGTACTTCTTGGCCTCGGTCACGAACACGGACGCGGGACGGGCATGCAGGCCGGTGGCGTTGATGATGGACGTCTGCTTAGAAACCATTTTGAAGCTCCTTAGACTCTCGCTTGCTGACCACGAAGACTAATCCCCTTGAATAGCCTCCAAAACACTGCAAAAGAACGTACCACAAACGAACGGGTTTTGCGAACGCCGACTCGCCAAGATGCGAAACTTGTTCGTTGAACGCATGATTTTGCGCCGTTCGCGGTATATCTTGGTATTGTGTTCACGTAACATCATAGGAACAAACGACGTCGAGCGAAAGGAACGTCTTTCATGACACGTTGGTCTGAACATGACGAAGAGGGCGCGCAGGGGTATGACGACGCGATGGACGCGTATGCAACGGACGGATACCGCGAGGACATGCCAGACGAGCTTGAGTACGAAATAGATGAGGTTTCCGTAACCGTTGACGAGTCTTCGCCAACGGGAGACGCCGCCGTTGGCGCGGCACTCTCACGCGCGGGCAACAACGCAGCAGGTGCCGCGAGAGGCGCCGGCAGGTCCATCGCAGGCGGCTTTAGCGCCATGCGCCAGGTTCGGCAGGCATCCAAGCTCAGGGCAAACGCCCAATCCGATCTGCGCGACATAGAGCAGGGGCTCGAAGAGGACCGCGCGCTTCTTGTGCATCGCGAGGATGTGGAGCGCAACTACGAAGAAATCGTATTGACGCAAACGGGAGAGATTGACGCGGCACAGTCGGAGGTAGACGACGCCGCGCAACAGATCGAGGAGCATCGGACGGAGAAGAAGCGCCTCGAGGACGACCTGCGCCGCATGAAGGAGCGCCACGAGCAAAAGCTGAGGCCGTACAGAAACCTCATGGACAGCTCGCGTGGTCGTTCCGACGACGCCGCCAAGGCACTTGCCAACGCTCGCCGTGCCGTCAAGAGCGCCGAGTCGGCCGTCAACGACGCCACCAAGCGTCGGTCCCAGCGCATTTCGGCGGCGCACCGTGCGGTCGACAACGCAAAGGAGCGACTGAGCACCGTACAGGCAGAATACGACGCGCTCATCGCGGACGGCAACACCGACAGTCCCGCGCTCGCGAAGGTCGAGGGAGAGCTTGCCTCCGAGAGGGCGAATCTTGAGGCCAAGCATGCGGAAGTCACCCAAGTAACCGAGGAGGCGCAGGCGTCTGTGGACCAGGCGCAGCAGAACCTCTGGACCCTCCAGCGCGAGCTCTCCGCGGCAGAGAAGGTGGCCGAGACCGCCAAGGAGGAGGCAACGGCCCACAAGGACGAGTACGACGGCCTCTACAAGGACGCCCAGGCGAAGGAGCGAGCTCGGGACGAGGCCATCAAGTCCTGCGACGCCCGCATCCGCGACCTCTCCAAGACCAAGGAGGCCGCCGAGGCACGGGTAAGGGATGCCCAGGCGATCCT
>JAFWMI010000074.1 GCA_017513965.1 Atopobiaceae bacterium | reverse complement strand
TTGGACCGTGGGTACCCTGCCGTGCTCACGGAGGATCAGGTGTTTAGAGCTGAGTTCGCGGCACAGCTTACAAAGAGCGAGTTCTCCCGTGCGGCTGTGGGTGACTGGGTGGCCGTGCGGAGGCCGCATGCCCACGACATGGGACTCATAGAGCGAATTCTTCCCCGAGAGAGCGACATTGCCCGTTGGAAGGGTGGGTCGCGTGGCGAGTTCCAAACGCTTGCGGCCAACGTGGACGTGGTGCTTGTGGTACAGGCTCTCGAGGAGTGGCGACTGACGGCCAACCGGGTGGCACGCACGGCAGTTGTGGCTCAAGACTGTGGTGCGCAGGTCGCCGTGGTGCTTACCAAGGCGGACAACGCCGAACCCGAGGTGATATCGTCTGCCGTGCACCTGGTGCGCGACGTGTTGGGTGATGAGGTTCCGGTCTGCGTGGTTGCGTCGCTCGACGGCGTAGACCATACTGACGAGCTGGCTGCCGCGGCGTGCGACGCAGGCGGCTTATGGGGTATCGAGAGCGTGCGGGGGCTCGTGTCCCATGGTCGTGTTGGCATGATGCTTGGCCCTTCTGGTGCGGGAAAGTCGACGCTGCTCAATGCCTTGCTGGGTCGCGAGGCGCTGCAGACTGGCTCGGTGCGTGAGTCCGATGGCGTCGGTCGTCACACGACCGTCGCTCGCCGTATGGTGGCCATTCCTGAGGCTGGCACCATCGTGGACGAACCGGGGCTGCGCACGCTGCAAATGGTGGGCCACGAGCGTGGTCTGGCGCAGGTCTTTCCTGACATTGCGGATGCGGCATCTGGGTGTCGTTTTCGCAATTGCACGCATACGCACGAGCCTGGCTGCGAAGTGATTGCCCGATTTGGCTCGAGCGATGATTCCGTGAGGCTCAAAACCTATTTGGCGCTTGCGAACGAGATGCGCGAGAGTGCAGAGACGCTCGATCCGGACGTGGTGATATAGCTCCTGCGCGAACCGTGTGTGCAAGAATCGCCACACGAATGAATGGGGTCTTGGGACAAGCGTCCCGAGGCCCCTTCTTTTTTGCGCACGAACGTTTTCTGGCGTTTTGGCTCGCATCGTGTTGCCCCTGATCATCTGCATGTTTGTTTGTTTTGGCGCAAAACGTGTGTAGTATGCGCACGCTTGCTGCAACGTGCGACACAAAACACGCGGGCGTCACGCACGGCCAACTCCACAATGGTGCTTGAAATCAGTGTTACCAAGGAGGTGGTTGCGTGTCTAGGAGAACAAGACTTGCCGTGTCGATTGCGTGCGCCGTGCTGGCGATTGTTTCGTGCTTGGCCTATGCCAATCATGTGCGTGATGAGGCCGAGCGGGCCAATGCCCAGGCAATGGAGCGCTATGGGGGAGAAGTCGCGACGCTCGTGGTGGCGCAGCGAACTATTGAGGCGGGCGAGGTTGTTGCTACAGGCGATGTGCAGGAGCGAGACTGGCTCTCGTCGTTGGCACCTACCGGGGCATTGGTGAGTTTGGACGGCGTGGTGGGTAGGGAAGTGACCGTACCCGTTGCAGAAGGCTCACCTCTTACCGAACTCAACTTTCGTGACGCCACGCAAATGGCCGAAGTCCCCTCCGGACATACTGCAGTCGCCGTCCCCATAACCGAACGCCTGGGCATCTCTAGGGCCATAGCCGTGGGGTCACGCGTAAGCATGTATCGCTCTGTCGAAGGTGCGGCAGAGCTCATTGGATCCGATGCGCTTGTGCTTGCTGCCCCTACCTCGTCTGGGGGAGACCTGGGACGTGGCTCGGTAACCATCGCCGTGCTTGCGGAAGATGTGCCTGCGGTACTCGCGGCGAGTACATCGGGAGATCTTAGGTTGGTTGTTCCCGCATCTGATGTCACCGAGGAATCAAGGGACAAGGTGCGACGCAACAAGGACGTGCCGCCTGTGGAGCCGTCGAACGACAAGAACGAAACGGAAGGAGCGTGAGTGTCGTGTGTGCTATGTGGCTAGGTTTGGGCGCGGAGGAAGATCGTGATGGTGTCCGGCGAGCGTTGAGTTCCATAGATGATATGGCACAGATATCCTTTGCGGGTTCTGCCCAGGAGATACGCCATTGGGCGCTGGAGGCAGAACGACGCGTGGGTGCCGTAATTGGACCCGTGGAAGACGCCATATCACCAATGAACGCTGCCGCAGCCCTTGCAAAGGATGGTGTCGCACATCCAATTATGCTCGTGAGCAATACTCTGGATAAAGATCTGCGTTTGCGTGCACAGAAGGCGGGAATCGACGATGTCTTGCCCATGGTTTCCGAGGTCGTCGAGTCCGAGGATCTAGACGAGCCAGATGATGCGGGAGCCGCGCTTCCCACCTTGGTGTTCGACGAGCACGTCTCGCCAAGAAACCTGCTCGAAGCAGTGCCGCGAATCGACACGGATGCAGGCGATGATGACGGCGATGACATTACGCGAATTGGCCCATTCCCGAGCCGGCAGGAATCCACACGCATGGAGCCACACGGGAGCGGAGGGGCGAGCGCGCCCATCGTTACCTTCGTCTCCGGCAGAGGTGGGGTCGGGAAGACCTCGCTCACGGCGGTTATGGCACATGCGGCAGCATCGTGGGGAATGCGCGTGGCGCTTTTGGATCTGGACCTCTCCTTCGGGAACCTCTATAGCTGCTTTGGCATCGGTGCGCCATCTGGGCTCACGAGGGTTGCCGAGGGAGGACTTGCGGGCGTAGATGACGTGATTGCATGTGGTACCGAGGCGGCAGATGGCATTTGGCTCTGGGGGCCGTGCGAACTCCCCGAACTATCGGAGCTGATCATTCCCCATGTGGGCACCATGCTAACGGCGCTCTCAACAAGGTATGACCTCGTGCTGGTGGACACGTCAACAACCGTGAACGACGCCGTTGCACAGGCAATTCAACAGAGCGACCGGCTGGTGATTGTGGTGGACGGCCGACCGGGGTCGACGGTTGATCAGGCGCGCATTGGTGCCTTGGCGGTGCGTTTGGGTGTTGCGCGCACGCGCGTTGCGCGCCTGGCGAATCGTTGCGGGCCACGTGGACGAGGGGAGCCAGACATAAACCGGGCCTCGCTTGGCCTTGAGACCGCACGTCCCCTGCGTGTGATGGATGGTGGGACGGAAGTAATCGAATGCCTTGCAGACGGCCGGGTAGACGAGCTCTTTGCCCTCGACTCACGGTTCTCAGAATCTTCGGCTGCATGTCTTGCACAGGTGTTGTCGGAGCTTGGCAGTCTGCCCAACGACCCGGCGGCACATCGACTGCTCGAGAAACCCTCTCTACGAAGTCGCTGGTCGTTCGGACGAAGAAAGGAGGCGGTGTAGCATGTCGGTATTGGAGCGGGTAAGAGAGCAGGAGCGCCTTGAGCGTGCCGATGCGCTCGAGTCGCTTCCGCTCGCTGGTGTACGAACGCGGCTCAAGCACGACCTGATTGAGCGCTTGGGGCTGTCAGCTGTCGCGTCAATGGTCTCAAACGAAGACATTGCCTCTGCGCGAGCCGAGATAGGCGTCGCGTGCCAGGCCGTTCTCAACACCGGGGATTACGGCGAGTTGTTGGATGAGGAACGCGAGCTCGTGGTGCGGCAAGTGCTCGACGAGATCTGTGGCCTCGGGCCGTTGCAACCACTGCTAGAGGATCCCACGATAAGCGAGGTCATGGTCAATGGCTGCAACCATCTGTTTTACGAGCGCGACGGGGAGTTGCATCCGGCCCAGCGCGTCTTCGACTCACCCGACCAAATCATGATGGTCATAGACCGCATTCTCGCTCCGCTCGGAAGGCGCCTGGATAAGTCGAGTCCCATCGTGAATGCGAGGCTCGAAAACGGTGACCGTGTGAATGCGGTGGCACCACCCATAGCGATTGATGGCCCCGTCGTTACCATTCGCAAGTTCTCCAACCGCATCGTCTCGCTAGCCCAACTCGTGGAGTTGGGGTCAGTGCCCCAATGGTATGCGCAGATGCTCTCTTGGGCGGTACGGGCACGATGTGACATAGCGGTTGCGGGTGGCACGGGTTCTGGCAAGACGACCCTGCTCAACGCGCTCTCATGCGAGATTGACAAGCGCGAACGAATCGTGACCATAGAGGACTCTGCCGAGCTCAGGTTCGACACGCATCCCAACGTGGTGCGCTTGGAGGCACGCGATGCTTCGATTGAAGGAACCGGCGAGGTGACCATTCGTGAGTTGGTGAAGAATGCGCTACGCATGAGGCCCGATCGCATTGTGGTTGGTGAGGTGAGATCGGGCGAGGCAATAGACATGCTCCAGGCCATAAACACGGGGCATTCGGGAAGTCTTACCACCTGTCATGCGGGCACGGCTGAGGAGGTGGTGCTCCGACTCGTGCTCATGTCACGCTTTGGCATGGATTTGCCCACCGACATCATTGAGGAACAGATAGCGACGGGGCTCGACATCATCGTCATGTCGCAGCGGATGTCCGATGGCGCTCGCTATCTGTCGTCCCTCTCTACGGTCGATCGTGCCCCCAATGGCGGCGTGCACCTTGAGGAGTGCGTGCATTTTGATGAGTCGTCTCGGGCATGGACGCTTGTGACCGTTCCGGGGTTCGTGGAAAAGGCGGTACATGACGGGCTGATACCAAGGGAGGAGGTGGCTTCGTGGCGGTGTTCCTGCTCGCTTTCTGCGGCTTAGGCTCGTGGTGTGCGTCGTGGATGCTTCTCTCAAAGCGCTATGGGGTGGATGGCTCGGCAGGGGCGAGGACGCATGCGTTGGAACGAAGGCTGCGCTCGGCGATTGGCGTACTTGCACAGACCAGACTCACGTCGTCCTTGCTCAACGTCGATGCCTGCCGTTCGCTTGCGTCAGAGATCGTTGACTATGGCTGTGGGCATTCGTTGGAGTTGTCCCTGCATGAAGCGATGGCCGCCCTGCTGCTCGTGTCAGTTTTGATCGTGCTTGCTTTTGGGGTGAGTTCCCAATCCCCCATAGGTGTGGTCGTGGCTGTGGCTTGCATCTGTGGCGTGGTCGTCATGCGCGCAAGTATGAAGGAGCGCCTGCGAAGACAGCGATTGGCGTCTTCGATGCCTGGCGTGTTTAGGACGCTTGCCACGGCGCTTGCTTCTGGCCATACCCTCGTGCAGGCGATTGACTACGTTGGCGCTCATGAGAAAGGACCGGCTGCATCCCATTTTGCCAAAACGTCCTTGCGGCTGCGTTGCGGGATGTCGGTAGACGAGGCCATGGAGCTCCTGCGCAATGAGTTGGATGCCCCGGGCGTCGGGCTCATGGTTACGGCACTTACCATCTCGCAGAGAACGGGTAGCCCGTTGCGAGAGCTCTTTCAGCGCTCGGCGCTCTTGGTGGAGCAGCAAGGTGAGTTCGAGCGAGCGCTCATGGTGAAGACGGCACAGGTGAGGCTCTCGGTTCGTGTGGTGTGCCTGCTGCCTCCCCTTGTCGTGTGCCTTCTGTCGATTATCTCACCGGACTATCAGGAGGGAATTACGACAGCGGCGGGGTTCGGCTGTCTCACGATCGCCACGCTCATGGATGTGTGTGCGCTGGCAATCATACGAAGAATCATGGGGGCTGTTCTATGAGCGAAGCGATGGATGCCGTACTGGTTGCTTTGGTTGGTTGTGCGACGTTCTTGTGTGTGCAGGGACTGTTTTGCGGCACGTTTCGTACGCGACCGAGTTTGGCGCATGTGCTTGCAAGGCGTGCGGGCGAACTGCTGCAGGCGGTTGCGGAGTCTAAGGGACCCCATGCAAGAAAGGAAACGATCGTGCAGGATATGCCGCTGTTCCTGGACATCGTGACGCTAGGCATCTCTGCGGGGCTCTCGTTTGACTCTTCACTGGATCTTTACTGCGACCGGTACCAGACGCCTCTTGCCCGATCGATGAGCAAGGCACAGCTGTCGTGGCGGTTGGGGGTGGTGGGGAGGGCGGAGGCACTCGAGTCGTTGTCACAAGAGTACGGCATAGCAGCGTTGGATCGGTTTGCATCGACGGTGAGCGAGGCGTTGGCGTTCGGTACGCCGCTCGCGGGTGCCCTCGAGCGGCAGGCGCAGGTTATACGCGACGAACAGCGCGCTCAGATTGAACAGGAGATCGAGCGCACTCCCGTGAAGATGCTCATACCGCTTGCCACGATGATTCTTCCATCAATGCTGCTTTCGATACTTGGTCCGTTGTTGGGTCCGGCGCTGAGTGTGGGATAGCGCCGGCAGGGAATGAGAGGGAGGTCCTTATGGAGAGGCACGTAGAGACAAGAAGGGGATGCCTGAGACGTTACGTGATGGGGGATGTGGGACAGGGAACGACGGAGTACGCCATTCTGGTAGGTGTGATCGTGGTGATCGCGATTGTGGCAATCCTGGCTTTTAGGGGAAAGATACAAGAGCTCTGGCAGGCGATAACCGATGGCATCAACTCACTCTAGGACATGTGTTGGTGTGATCGCTGGCATGTGCGTTCTTATGCTTGCACTTGGGGCACAACATGTCACCTCGCATGATGTGCCAGAGAAGATTCCCAACATGACGCACGACGGTAACGACACCATGGGCGGCAATGGGTCAAGCGACACGAAAGCGAACACCCAGTCACGTCAAGACGCGACGGGAGGAGATGGGGTACCGGTCGATGGGGAAGAATCGGCCACGTTTGCAACGGACACAGATTGGGCGTATGAGGATTTGATCGGCAATGAAATGACCGTGGCCGCGGGAGACGTGCCAACGGTGGCTTGCGATTTGGTGGCTGGATACCGGGACGAAGGCGATTGCCTGCTCAGGCATGCCGGTTATCTGGATCTATTGGGGAACGTGTGGGGATGTGTGGTGCAAGGACCTGGCTGGGTGGACGTTTGTGTGGTGTCCCAAGGAGAGAACGTAAGCCAGAGCGTCGTGCGGGTAAGGCGGTTGGGAGCAGACACATGAGAGGTGGCAGGGCTCATGCGGGTCAGTCAACTGTTGAGTATGCGTTGGTGCTACTCGCGTTCATCGGCATCGTTGGAGCACTTGGCATGGTATGGGCATTCGCACGAGGAGGTGGTCTTGTTGGCACAACACGCGGCGCGACATCACATAGCTTTGATGGGGGCGTGTCGATCGACCTCCTGCAGGACCTTACCTGTTACTGACGCCTCTGTGCACTCGATAGCGGATCGTGGTCAGTCGACCGTGGAAGCGGCCGCTTTGCTTCCGGTGCTCATGCTCCTGCTTGGGATGATGGCACAACCGGTTTGCATGCTCTATACCCGCATGGTGATGTTCCATGCCGCTGCGGAAGGCGCACGCGTTGCGCTTACGGCGCAGAACGATAACGACGTGCGACAATTCGTGCTTCGAAGACTCCGTGCGGTTCCTCGGGCCAGCCTCTTCCATGTGGGTGGTACAGACGACTGGTGCATAACGCTCAATCGTTCCATGGATGAGGGACGTGTTGAGGTGGAGGTTTGCGGACACGTGCGTCCACTGCCATTGCTGGGCACTATTGCGGGATTCGTGGGCGAACGAGACGGAACCGGCGTCGTGTTGCGTGTGCGCGTGAGCGAGGAGCTCAGGCCTGGTTGGGTGCGTGATGGCTACGAGGCGTGGCAGGGGGTGTGGTGACATGCGATTCATTTCGCTGTTCGTGCGTGACGAAGGGGGATACACGACGGTTGCCGTTGCGACTGCCCTGTTAGCGAGCATGTCGCTCGTCTTTGGGCTCGCCGTTACGCAATGGACGCTCTCGCGTTCCGCAGATGTCCAAGAAGTGGCAGATGCATCGGCTCTGGCCGCTGCAAACGTCGTGGGAAGCTATTGCACCATTGCTCAGGTCATAGACGCATGTGTACTGAGCATGGGTTTGGCTGGGATGGCGACGTTGGGAGCAGGTCTAGTTGCCTCTGCTGTGCCAGGAGCGCAAACAGCTGCGGAGCGAGCGGTACAAATGGGCGAACGTCTCCTCTCGTCGCGGCGAAGATTTGCAAGAAGCGCATCGTCGGGCCTCAGTCGACTTGAGAAGGCAATCCCCTTGCTGTGTGCAGGCAACGCTGCGTCTTGCGCGCGTGCTAATGGTGAGCAAGGCATATCGTATGCAGGATGTGCGGTTCCATTTCCCCTTGAATCGAGGTCTGACTTCTCCTCCATGAGGGAGAGTGTGGATGCCGATGGCATTGACGATGCGGCGGATAGGCTGCAAGAGGCGACGCAACGGGCTGACGAGGCAAAGAAACGGGCAGACGATCATTTGGAGCGCGCCTGGCGTGCGGACTGTGTGGACGATCCGAGCTGCCTGAGCTCACGTGCGTCATCCTTGGCGGGCATGGGTGGCATGGAGAATCCCGTGGTCGATTTGCCGACACTCTGGGATTTTGGCATGCCCATAGAAAGATCGCGCACCTATTACGGGGCTCGGTACATACAGGAGGCACCAGATGGATCTGACATTGAGTCCATTACCGACTCGATCGCGCGTGAGGCCTATTATGGGTATGCGCTGGATGAAGTAGATGGCGCCTACTACCACGAGGAAGCGGATGGGCATGTGGGCCTGTACCTGCCTCACCTTGCAAAGAACTCCAACGAGGTGAGGGAAACCCGACTATACACGGATGCCTCATGGCCATGTACCTATGAGGACGATGTGCCGGTGCTGCATTCTACGCTCGCCTGTCCCGGGGCGTTAGGCGAATATGGTGGAACGGCGAGCGTGGCAGACGTCGAGAGCGGGGCGGTGGGCCATTGCGATGTGTGCAAGATGGATGTGGGCGACTTGGGTCGTGTGGCATCCATCTCTACGATCGCCACCAATGGATACGAACACTACTGGCAGATTATCGTCGAAGAGTCCGAGCAGTACGAGCAGGCGCGAAACGAGCAGGCGGACGCCGAGCGGGACATGCGGGAAGCCGCAGAGGAGGGCAAGAGCATCTTTGACCGTGCGCTTGAGCAGCTGAGTGTGCCGCGACCACGAATCTGTCCCCCAGGTGCCTGGGGCTGCGTAAGCGTTGTTAAGCGCGGGGCAGGAACGCCGGCCCCTTCAGAGCTTGTCGATTCCTTTTTGACTGAGTCTGAGCTTCCCGCGGGCGCGGCTATATCAGCGGCAGCTCTCGCTCCCGATGACGCTTCAAATGGGAACGACGTGCTTTCGCGGTTCTTTGACGGCGTCACAAGTGACGCTGGCTTTTCTGTGGGAGGTCTTTTAGGGGGCGTAACAGGGCTTTGGGGAAAGATGCTCGTGTCGTATGGGTCGTCTTTTGATGCTGCTGACAACGCGGCAGAGGCGATGCTCGAACGCGTGGATGGCGTGTTCGGAGGCACGGTCGGGTCTTGGCTCAAGCAGCGCATTGGAGAAACATTTAGCGTTCTTGGGTTGCAGCCGGCGGACATGCGTGCCAAGAAACCAGTGCTCGTAGGCACGGACAAGGTTCTGGGCAAGGCCGGCTTCGCGCACGTGGGTAAGGTGAGAGCTTTGATTCAGGCAATGCCCTCGGGAGGTACCCCGCGCGAGATGGCGCGTGCCTTGGGGTCGTATGTGGCGAGTGACGTGGGTGGCGGGAGGCTCGTGATCGCCGAACTGCCCATACCTGGAACAGAGCTCAGCATCCCGCTCACCGTAGACGTTTTCTCGATGGTGGCGACATGAGAGGGCTCGTGCGAATGATTGCTAGACAGGATGGACAGATGGCGGTTGAGCTTGCCGTGCTCATGCCCGTGATCGTTCTTGTTGCGCTGGTGGTATTCAATTTGGGGAGGTATGTGGGGTTGTGTGCCGTCTTCGATCGTGCTGCCATGGACGTGGTAATTGCAAAAGGCGTTTCGCCACGTGGGACGCAATCCGTGGTCGCTGCCGTAGACGAGGTTACGGGCGAGCTTGCTTCTGTAATGGCTGGATACGGGCATTGCGAAGTCAGCGTTAAGGCGGAGCCCGCCGCACAAGGCAAAGGCGGCATGTTCACGACCTCACCCTTGCTCACGAGATTCAGGTGCTCGCTTGTGTATCGTCCTTGGCCTTCAGCCTTTGTGTTGGCGGGCATTCGATACGACTCGCCGCTCATGCTGCATCATGAGCGCGATTTGGTGGTGGACAGACATAGATCTGGGGTGGTGGTTTAGTTGGGCGGGTTACTCCTTTGCCATATGGTCGACTCGCGCGCGACCATAGCGTTCGAGGTGCTCAAGGGCTGGAAGAAAAAACTCAAGGGATTGCTTGGCACGAATGAGGACGCGAATCCCGTTGCGCTTTGCGGATGTTCGTCGGTACATACGTTTGGGATGAAGTATGCGCTGGACGTTGCGCTCGTATCAAGAAACGGCGCTGTACTGGCGTCCAAGCGGGCAGTGCCTCCGCGCAGGGTAATGAGTGCACGAGGTGCGCACTATGCACTTGAGCGTCCATGCTGTGAGGCACCGTGGCCCACAAACGGGTCGTGGGTGAGCGTCGTTGAGTGTCGCAAGGATCGAACGCTTTTTTGAGGGGGTCATCATGTTTGAACTGAGTTCCGGCGCCAATGAGACGGTGGCGGTGATTCCTACGTTTGGCACGAAGCAGTGTCCACGCTGCGGGAGCGGTCTCTTTGACGATATGGACACCTGCTACGACTGCCTCTATGAGTATCCGGAGGATTCAACGGTCGTGGAGGTGGTTGCTGAGGAGCAGGTGCCGACGGAGATCTACGAACGGGGGATGACGGCAGACAAAGAAGCCCTAGGTGTCTCGGCTATGCCCGTGTTGCGCATATTGACTCCGGACTTGGAGGTGGCACTGCCCATAAGAGAGGGGGGCATAGTCGTTGGACGCAGCGAGTCGTGTGACGTAACGTTGCGTTCGCGCTCAGTCTCCCGTAGACACGTGAAGGTGGAGGCTTCGGGTGACGGCGTCGACGTGATGGACCTGGGGGCGAGAAACCGAGCATTGCTCAACGGTGCGCAAATACAAGATCGGATGCACATGGCTCGTGGTGACATATTGGACGTATGTGGGGTTACATTCACGCTTGTCTGATGTACGGCCACATGGGACTGCGCAAAGGCGGGCGTTCACGATGATTCGTGTTCCCGCCTTTGCGATATCATGTGCGGTGATCTCTGCGGGAAGGAGAAGAACATGAGGCTCTGTGTGGGACGGCGGGCGTGCTGGATGTGTTTTGTCACCGTGGCACTGTTCTCGTGCTGCATGGCATTGCCATCCGTCGCACTTGCGCGAGAGCATAGCGTCCGCCAAGTGGATATGGATGCATCCGTTGAGCGGGACGGCACGCTTGATGTGCGCGATTCAAGGACCTATGAGTTTGACGGGAGCTTCAATGGCATTTATTGGGATGTGCCCAAGGGCGTTTACGAGGGCAACGATGTAAACACGCGCATTACATCGGTTGAGGTTTCGTCTGGTGGCAAGCAGACGACGTTCAAAGAGGGCACATCGGGTGAAGCGGGCACGTATCAGGTGAGTGACAAGGGTACGTATTGGCATCTCAAGATGTATTGGCCCATAGAGGATGCCGATGCTCGCTTTACGGTTTCGTACGAAGCTCCCAACCTTGCTTTGCGTTGGGCGGATACCTCCGAGCTCTACTGGAAGTTCGTACCCAAGGACGACTCGAGCGATGACGAGTGGAAAAACATTACCGCAACGGTTCACCTTCCTGTTCCAAAAGGTGAGCCGGTACACGCTGGCGAGAATGTGAAGGCGTGGGGTCATGGTCCGCTTGACGCCACCGTGCGCTTCGATGGAAACGACGTGGTTTTCCAAGCTCCTGGCGTCGGCAGCAGCGAGTTCTTGGAGGGTCGTATCCTATTTCCAGGATCGTGGCTTGTTGATGCCAAGGCCAAAGCCGAGAAGAGGCTCGATGATGTTCTTGCCGAGGAGCAAAAGTGGGCAGATGCCGCAAATGCGGAGCGTACGAAGGCGCGTATCGTGGCGTACGGCTCTGTTGCGGTTATGGGAATTGCCGCTGTTGGCACCTTCGTGCTTACCATCATAAGAAAACGTGCCTACAAGGCATCTCATAAGCCTCAGTTCGATGACAGGTACTTTAGGGACATACCCTCTGAAGACCATCCAGCGGTTCTTGGCGCTCTCTATCGCGGGCACGATGGAGAGCCGGATGAGGACGACTTCACTGCTTCGGTGATGCGGCTCACGGATGAGGGGTTCGCCAAGCTTGAACTCGTCAGATTCCAGAAGAACGGGCTCTTTGGTAAGAAGAAGGAGAAGGAGACCTATAGGTTGATGGAGACCGGTAGGGTTGAGTCGGGAATGCGTGGCGATGCCGTTGCGGCTGGTCGCGATCGCGTGGATAGGGCTACGCTCAAGTTTCTCTTTCAAACCGTCGCCGGCCATCATGCGAAGCAAGATGACCTTATGGGTCCAAACGGTGAGGCATACGTGCTCATGTCGTACTTTGAGGACGTGGCAAGGAATCATCCCAAAGCGTACAAAAATGGCTACGACAACTGGAGGAGCGCGGTTGCGAGTACCTGCGAAGCGCGCAAGTTCTTTGTTGACGAAGGCAAGACGGCAAAGAGGTCGTCCATTGTGCTGGGAGTAATTGACATCGTGATCGCGATTGGTTTGGGAGCTCTTGGACTCGTGCTTGGCATGTCGCCAGCCCTGCTCATTCCCTTGGTAATCGTGCTTATGGGTTCGGCGGGCTTCTGTCTTTATTCGGCGTCCAAGATGCGAGGACTCTCGCGTGAGGCAATAGAGCTCACGGCAAAGCTCAAGGCGCTCAGGCGCTGGTTCAAGGACTTCACGAGGCTCGAAGAGGCGATTCCCCAAGACGTCGTGCTATGGAACAAGTTGCTGGTTATGGCCACCGCACTTGGCGTTGCGGAGGAAGTGATCTCGCAGCTCAAGGTCTCGATGCCGGCATTGCTTGAGGACCCGTACTTCTACTCGTATGGCTGGTATGGATACCGGTCTCGCGGCATACCCGCGCCGGCGCGATCGATGAGCCAGAACGTTGGACAAGCCCATACGATATCCACGGCACGGCTTGCTGATACGGCTTCGAGCTCTGGCGGCGGTGGCGGAGGCGGCTTCTCCCTGGGCGGTGGCGGTGGCTTCTCTGGAGGCGGTCGTGGCGGTGCGTTCTAGACGGATGCCATCAAGGTGCCCTCATGTGCAACATGTTTGCAATGAGCTTTTGCTAGGGTATGGTCCAAGTTTTCAATACTAAGGAGATGACCAATGGATTTCACGAGCAACAAGCGTCCCGAAGATATGGTTCGCATCACCACACCCGAGCTGGCAGACGCCTTTATCGAAGAGGCGGTTGAGGCCATGCGCGCTCAGGTGGGCGATGGCAAGGTGCTGCTGGCGCTTTCGGGCGGTGTGGATAGCTCCGTGGTTGCCGCGCTGCTCATCAAGGCCATTGGCAAGCAACTCGTATGTGTGCACGTGAACCATGGTCTCATGCGCAAAGGCGAGTCTGAGCAGGTAATAGATGTGTTCCAGAACCAGATGGGCGCTGAGCTCATTTACGTTGACGCCGTCGATCGGTTCTTGGACCTGTTGGCGGGCGAGGCCGATCCCGAGAAGAAGCGCCATATCATCGGTGAGGAGTTCATAAAGGTCTTTGATGAAGAGGCTGCCAAGCTCGATGGCATTGGATTCTTGGGTCAGGGGACCATCTATCCCGACATCCTCGAGTCCGAGGCTGGCGTTAAGGCCCACCACAATGTGGGCGGTTTGCCGGAGGAGCTTAACTGTGAGCTCGTCGAGCCGGTAAAGCTCCTGTTCAAGGACGAGGTTCGCGTGGTCGGCAAGCAACTTGGCCTGCCGGACAACATGGTCTATCGTCAGCCGTTCCCAGGTCCTGGCCTTGGCGTGCGCTGCACGGGTGCCATTACTCGCGATCGCTTGGAGGCGTTGCGCGAGGCTGACGCAATCGTGCGCGAGGAGATCGACGCTGCCGGTCTGGACATCTGGCAGTACTTCTGCGTGGTGCCCGACTACCGCGCCACAGGCGTGCGCGACGGCAAGCGTGCCTTCGAGTGGCCCTGCATCATTCGTTGCATCAACACCGTAGACGTGATGACGGCTGAAGTGCCTGAGCTCGACTGGGCGTTGCTCAAGCGCATGACCGACCGCATCCTTGCCGAGGTCCCGGGTATCTGCCGCGTGTGCTACGAACTCTCACCAAAGCCCATCGCCACGGTAGAGTGGGAATAAAACGAAGGGCAAATCACTCTTTCGCACTCCACCCCAAAACACATTA
>JAFWMI010000006.1 GCA_017513965.1 Atopobiaceae bacterium | reverse complement strand
CGGTCACGTGAACAAGGAGATAAAAGAGGCCATCGTCGGTCTTGACGCTCGCGACCAGCGTCTTGTGGACGAAACCATGATTGCCGCCGATGGTACGCCCAACAAGGGCAACTTCGGAGCGAACGCCATCCTCGGCGCCTCTCTCGCGACCGCCCGCGCTGCCGCGGCATCGGCCAATCTCCCTCTCTACAGCTACATCGGTGGAACCGGTGGCCACACGTTGCCCGTCCCCATGATGAACATCATGAACGGCGGCGTCCATGCCACCAACACCGTGGACTTCCAAGAGTTCATGATCATGCCCGTTGGTGCCCCGACCTTCTCTGAGGCACTGCGCTGGTGCTGCGAGGTCTATGCGACGCTCAAGTCCGAGCTTGCCAAGGCAGGGCTTTCCACGGGTGTGGGTGATGAGGGCGGCTTTGCTCCCGACCTCAAGACGAACAAGGATCCCCTTAAGTACATGAGCCAGGCCGTCGAGGATGCGGGCTTTGAGCTAGGTCGCGACTTCCGCTTCGCTATGGACCCGGCCGTCTCCGAGCTCTACAACAAGGAGACCGGCCTCTACGAGCTCAAAGGCGAGGGTCTCACCCTCTCCGCCTCCGAGCTCATTGACTACTGGGATGCCCTCACCGACGAGTTCCCCATCATTTCCATCGAGGATGCGCTCGACCAGGACGATTGGGCCGGTTGGAAGGAACTCACCGATCGCCTCGGCAAGAAGATCCAGCTCGTTGGCGACGACTTCTTCGTCACGAACACCGAGCGCCTCTCTCGTGGCATCGAGGAGCACTCCGCCAATGCCATCCTCATCAAGGTGAACCAGATCGGCTCGCTCACCGAGACGCTTGACGCCATCGAGATGGCCAAGCGTGCCGGCTACACCGCCGTCGTAAGCCACCGGTCGGGCGAGACTGAGGATGCCACCATCGCCGACATCGCCGTTGGTCTCAATACTGGCCAGATCAAGACGGGCGCCCCCTGCCGAACCGACCGCGTCGCGAAGTACAACCAGCTGCTGCGCATCGAGGACAGGCTGGGCAAGGATGCCGTCTACGGCGGTATCGACGCCTTCTACAACCTGCGTTAGTGCGACTAGTCGTTGCGTTAGAAAGGAACACGCATGAGTGCAGCAATTGTGTATTGGTCGCAAACGGGCAACACCGAGGCCATGGCCAACGTCTTGGCCGAAGCCTGTGGGGGAGAGGTCATCGAGTGGGATGGCTTCTCGGCAGATCAGGTAGCAGACTTCGATGCCTTCGCGTTCGGTTGTCCTGCCATGGGCGATGAGGAACTCGATCCGGACTTCGAAGAGCTTTGGGATTCCTGCAAGGACGAGCTCGAAGACAAGCCCGTCGTGCTCTTTGGTTCCTACGACTGGGGCACTGGCGAGTGGATGGACACGTGGGCGGATAACGCGCGCGAATCTGGCGTCAACGTCGTGGCAACGGTCATCGCAAACCTCGAGCCCGACGAGGAGGCCGAGGAGGCCCTTAAGGAGGCGGCGGCCAAGCTGGCATAGCTCAAACAATGCGGTCGTCATGGAAGCGGCGCGAAGGGGAAGTTCCCTTTGCGCCGCTTCTACTTCTCTAAAGCGAGAACACGGTACTGACTACCACCAGTAACAGTTACACGTGGCTGGTCATCCAGAGAAGCGCGCGCCACGAGCACGTTGCTTGACTAAAAAGTTATACTCGGTACGTGCACAGACACGCGCGTTTCGCAGCACTGCCAACACGCAAGCCGAGCGAGGGAGCCCAAACCGTGAGCAGGGACTACTCCAAGCATAAGGAGCGTGACCCAAAGGACACGGTTGCCATTATCCTTGGCATTCTGGAACGCGCGGGCGTGGACACGGAGCTGCGGTGGTGTCCGCGCCCGTACGAGGGGTTGTATTCGAACTACGTGAGCATTCCTGGGACGAGCCTTGCTGTGAGCGGCAAGGGCACCACTGAGGACTATGCCTGTGCGAGCGGCTATGCCGAGTTCATGGAGCGCATTCAAAACGGCATTCTTGTGCTCTATCCGCCCGATGGCGCGGAAGCCTATGCGGCCAACGGCTTTTTGGCGGCTCCCGATGAGCGGTACACGGCCGCCGCAAGCATCGTCGCACGACACTGCCCCGTACTGGAGGAGTGGCTCGAACTTCTGGGTATAACCACCGATGAAGAACGTGTGAGATTGTTGGATCTGCTTCCCACGCTACGCTACGGACGTGGGGACGGAGCGGTGGCAGAGGTTCCTTTTGCCGACCCCTTGGGTGGGGAAGTGGTGTGGCTTCCTGCAGCCTTGCTTGCATACACCTGCGGCTCAAATGGCATGGCTGCTGGCAACACGACTGAGGAAGCCCTCGTTCAGGGATTTTCCGAGGTATTCGAGCGTTTTGTGGCACGTGAGGTTCTGAGGGGCGAGGCCGTACCACCAAGAATCTCTCCCAAGACGTTGGCAGACTACGGCGTCGCCGACCTCATCGCGCGCGTTGAGCGAGGGGGACGCTACGAGGTTCGTGTGCATGACGCCTCGCTTGGCCGGGGTTATCCAGTGGTCATGACCACCTTGGTGGATCGACAGCGTTCGACCTTTGGCGTTAGGTTTGGCGCGCATCCGTCGTTGCCCATCGCTATCGAGCGCACGTTGACTGAAGCCTTTCAAGGTCGTGACGCGCGGGTGGGTACGGAAACGAACCACTTTGCGAGCTCGCAGGAAGCTGCGGGTATCGACAACTTGACGAGCATGTTTACCAACGGTTTTGGCTCCTTGCCCTTTTCGGCCCTCTCCGGGCAAGCCGGGTGGGCTGTTGCTCCCTGGCCGGCATGGGAGGGGGCTACGAATTCGGTGATGCTGCGCTCCATGCTGGCGCTGTTGCAGAGGGACGGTTACCGCCCTCTCGTGCGTGACGTTTCGCACCTTGGGTTCCCGTCCTATCAGATTGTCGTGCCGGGGATGAGCGACGTATTCGCTCCGGCAACTGATTTTCTCGAAAGCCTTTTTGCCAAAGGAGGGGCAAAATTCGCGCTCCAGTGCTTTCCCGACTTGTTTGTTGGGGAGCAAAGGGATCTTCTTGGGCTTGAGCCCTCCGACCTCCTCCGTTCGCATCCAGGTATGTTTGGCCCGCCCATCACGGATGGGAGGATGCACCCCTGCCGCGTCTTTGGGTTCCTGCATCTTGCGCTTGGGGAGTACGGGGCAGCAGGGAAGTGCTTCCAGACATTCTCGACCCTTACCGGGGAGCTGGGCATGCCCCACTGGCGGGCGATGACAAGCTATGCCAGCTGTCGCGAGCAAGGGCTTGGCCATGAGGAAGCGATGCGCATAGTGGGCTTTCTTAACCCTCCCGACATCGCATGGCGCATTGGGCGCGAGGTCGCACATGCCAGCGAGAATCTTGGTAGGTTGTTTCCCGAGTTGAATTGTCCCGAATGCGCACGTTGTGAGCTTCTTGCCCGCGGTGGATGCGCGGGGCTCATCAGCACGCATGAGGTCTTTGGGAAGATTGCGCGCGCGATGCGGGGCACCACGGTTACGCAGGAGCGCGTATTGAGTCTTTTACGGAATGCTCTCACAGCAGGGGAGCTGTCGCAAGACTTGTGAGCATGCGCGTAGTACGAGAGAGAGGACATCACATGGCCGAGACCTATTACTACATGGTGAGGTTCCATGCGCTCTGCGAGGAGTGCGGGAAGAACTTTGAGGGTGTTGTCTCCAAGGAGGTGCCCGTTAACGATTCGGCGATCGCAGGCAACATTGGCAATGCAATCGCAGACGCAGGTGACCTGGCGATACGCCGCAAGTCGTTGGAAAGTGCCGTGCGCGACAAGTGCTGGTCTGATCTGGACATGAACTACGGCATACTTCCCATCGATCACTGCTGCCCGCACTGCGGCGCGCGTCAGTCGTGGGATCCCATGCCCAAGCCCGAGGAGCCAACGAGGACGGCCAAGGGCAAGGCGGGAAACATGGGCTGTTTCCTGTTTGCGGCGTTCTTCGTTGGTGGCATCATCTCTCTTATCGTGTATATCATTCAGAGCTTCGTGTTCTATGAGAGTGACCCAACCATCATGTTCATCGTATGGGCTGCTTGCTTGGTCGTCGGCATTGTGTTGGCGGTTCGGTCGAACGCGAAGGACGACAAGGAGGCCGACGCAACGTATCCAGAGCGGATGAAGGATTACGAGCGCCAGCTTGCCGTATATGACGACTACCAGGCGAAGGTGGCCGCGCGTACCACGCGCCATGAGCCGGTCGTCGACTTGGCCTCGGGCGTCACGTTTAGCCGCAAGCTCGCAGCAGACGAATGGTGCAAGGCGGATCTGCATTATTGCCCGAGCTGTGGTAAGAGACTTGAGGGCACGGTGCGCATGAACTCTATTCAGGCTGGCCGTGCCGCCGCTGGCGACTGCCCTTGGTGCGGAAGCAGTCTGCCCTCTAACCGCCGGGTGTATCTGAAGTAAGACGCGAACATTGTGCGCCTGCCATCAGTAATAGCTGCACGTGGGTGGTCCTGAGTCCGCTGGCTTTGCGATCGCCGAGGGTCGGTCCGCTGGCTTTGCGATCGCCGAGGGTTTTTTCGCTGGAATTGTCATCGCTGAGGTCGAAAAACCCTCGGTGATGCAAATCCCGGCAAACGGACCCTCGGCGATACAAATCCCGGCAAACGGGCCCTCGGCGAAGCAAATTCCAGCGAATGCCAGGGTCCTTTTCGCTGGCTTTGCGATCGCCGAGGCTGCAGGACTCTCGGCGATGCAAATTCCAGCGAATGCCTTCCATAAGAGTTATCCTTAGCTAACAAATCTGTTACCATCGCATGTGTCAGCAATGTATGGCGGCACGAGGTTTAATGTATGGAAGACAAGATACGCATCGTTCCCGGATCCGTGCAGGAGACACTCATCATTCCGCTGTACGGGCGCAAGCTCTGCTCGGAGCGATTCCCGCACCTGTATACCGACACAAGCGCGGCCCAGCTGTGCGCGCGACTCGACTACGACTTCTCGGACCTCGACGCGCATGCCAAGAGCACCTTCTGGCAGTTCGGTGCGCTCGAGGCCGCCATGCGCCAGATCGACATGGAATGGGAGATTCGGGACTACCTCTCCTCTCATCCCGCGGCTGCTGTGGTGAACATGGGCTGCGGGCTCGACCAGACGGGCCGCGCCTGCGATAACGGCACGTGTCGCATCTACAACGTCGACATGCCAAACATCATCGCCGCGCGCGAGGAGCTCGTGCCGGCGGGGGAGCGCGAACGCAACATCGCGGGCGACCTCAACGACTACGCATGGATGGACGAGGTGGACGGCGGCGACGGAGCCGTCTTCTTCGCCGCAGGCGTGTTCCACTACCTCACGGAGGTGCAGGCCAGAGCCCTCGTCAACGCTCTTGCGGCTCGCTTTTCTGGCTGTCGCATCGTGTTTGACGTCGTTGGCAGGCTGGGCAAGGTGCTCATGAGGAGCACGTTCAAAAACTTCGGGATGGAGAACTACGACGAGTGCCTCTATGTTGAGAATCCCGAGCAGCTCAAGGGCTGGTGCCCGACCCTGACCGTCTCGACGCGCGGCTACATGCTCGGCTACCGCGAGATGGACGACCCCAACGTGACGGGTCTCCATCGCACGCTCGCGCGCCTGTGCGACAACGTGGTAAAGATGCGCATCGTACGTGTGGATTGCGCCTGAATCGAGGGGAGAGACCTGCCATGATTGCCTACACGTCCCGCTACTTCAACGTCATCGCGCCGGTGCTGCGCCATCTCATCCAGAAGCGCTATGGATACGACCTGGCCAAGCGTGCCTACGATGGCGCGCGACCCATCTATCGCAACCTGCTCGCAGCGGCTCCTCCCATCGGCGCAGACAACCCCATGGCCAAGAACCTTTATGAGGCCTGCGTGTTCTTTGCCCTGTATCGTGCGGCGTATGGTGAGCTCACGCCGGACATGCTGCGTACGGTGGTCGACGATCTGTTCTCGCTGAGAATCATGGGGGTCGTGGGCATGGCCATCAACCTCAACCGTCCCAAGGACGTCGCCAAGTTCAATCAGAGGCTGCATGCCAACGTTCGCTGGGTAGAGGAGCATCCCGAGACGGAACCGTACACCTGGGACTTCAACTTTGGGGACACCGCGGGCGACACACAGGTGAGCTACCACTTTACGCGCTGTCCCATCAATGACCTCTGCCGCGAGCAAGGGCTTATGGACGTGCTGCCCGTTATGTGCAACATCGACCACATTACGGCACGTCTTGTCCATGGACGGCTCGTCCGACACCATACGCTCGCAACGGATGGCCCCATATGCGACTATCTCATTAGGGGAGACCAGTCGCTCTAGGGCGCAGCTCATGGCAGTGGCGGTGTACACGGCGAGCCTCTCCGAGAGATTCGCCGTGTTAGAGCGGCAGTCCGAAATCGCCCAACATCGCCGCGACTTCCTCGGGCGTTTCGGCGAACCCTCGCTCCACCCACTCGTCTTGGATGCCGACGAAACCGTACAGGTAGAACTTCTCACGGTACCCGATCTGCCCACCCACGACGAGAGCCTCCGCGATCTTTGCGGAGGCATCGAGGACAGACTGCCTCATGCCGCGAGCGTAGAGGAGCGCGATGATCTCTCTCTGGCCGTAGACCATGCGGAGGAACGGGAGAAGGTCGGCCTGCGGGTCGAGGACAGGAGCCTCGTTTGCAGCCCAGTGCATCCAGCGCGCGACGAGCGCGCACGTCGCCGCGTCGGATTTGCTCGAGAAGTGCCGAAACCAGGTGGCGCGGCCCATGCCGGCCCGCTTGGCTATTGCCTCGGCGGTCACGCTCTCTGGCGGCATCTCTGCGAGCAGCGATATGACGGCCTCGCCGAGTTGCGCCTTCGTGCGCTCCACCTTTCCCGGCCGGTATTCCATCGCTCGCCCCCGTCTTCCTGTGTGCTTGCCCAAAATGATACCATAGTCTCAATATTTGAGATAGGAACGGAATGAGAAGGGAGACGCCATGGACACGCGCAACTTCTATGCCGGCGAGGAGTTCTACGCCCATCTCATGCTGGGCGCGCATCTGATGGAGGGGGGCGTGCGGTTTCGCACCTTTGCCCCAGCTGCTGACAAGGTCGATCTGCTCCTGGAGGACGAGCAAATCCCCATGGCCAAGGTCGCCGATGGCAACTTTTGGGAGGTAACGGTGCCAGACGCAACCGCAGGCCAGACTTACGAATACCGCATCTGGCACGGCGGCTCGGCTGTTGATCACGCGGATCCCTATGCCTATCAGGCGGAGTTGCGTCCCGCGCACCGGAGCGTCGTCGCCGACCTGTCGCACGAGTGGAACGACGATGAGTGGATGGCCGACCGTACTGACTGCCGCGACCGTCCCATGAACATCTATGAGCTGCACATGGGGAGCTGGCGCAAGCACTCTGGCGACAAGCCCTCTGACGACCCGGAGGATTGGTACACCTACGCTGAGCTGGCGGAGATGCTGCCGGAATACCTTGCTGAGCTCGGCGTGACGCACGTGGAGTTTCTGCCTTTGAACGAGCATCCCTTCGACGGCTCATGGGGCTACCAGCCCACTGGTTACTTTGCCCCCACGAGCCGCTACGGCGAGCCAGCCGGCCTCATGAGTCTGGTGGACGCGCTGCACCAGGCGGGCATCGGCTGCGTCATCGACTTCGTGCCCGTGCACTTTGCCACCGATGACTGGGGCTTGGCCGACTACGACGGCACGCCGCTCTTCGAGTACCCCAACACGGACGTCGGCGTCTCTGAGTGGGGGAGCAAGAACTTCATGCATTCGAGGGGCGAGACCTGCTCCTTCCTGCAGAGCGCTGCCAACTTCTGGCTCGGTGCCTACCACTTCGACGGCATTCGGCTCGACGCCATCAGTCGTATCATCTACTGGCAGGGTGACGAGGCACGCGGCATCAATGGCATGGCCGTGGACTTCGTCAAGACCTTCAACAGCGGTCTGCGCTCGCTCAACCCGGGCTGCTTTACGGTGGCAGAGGACTCGACGAGCCTTGCGGGATGTACGACGGCGGTGGAGAAGGGCGGTCTTGGCTTTGACTACAAGTGGGACATGGGGTGGATGCACGACACGCTCGAGCTCTTCCAGACTCCTCCCTCGACGCGTCGTGACGCATATCACAAGCTGACATTCTCCATGGCCTACTTCGGCAACGAGCGCTACCTGCTGCCGCTCTCTCACGACGAGGTGGTGCACGGGAAGGCGACCATCGCGCAGAAGATGGCTGCGGAGGGCGTTGAGGACAAGCTCGCTCAGGCCCGGGCTCTGTACCTATACCAGATGGCACATCCCGGCAAGAAGCTTAATTTCATGGGGTGGGAGATCGCCCAGCTGCGCGAGTGGGATGAGCGCCGCGAGCAGGACTGGTTCATGCGCAACTATCCCGCGCACGACGCCTTCTTCCGCTTCGCTTGTGAGCTGAATGCTGCCTACCGCGACGAGCCAGCCCTTTGGGAGTTGGACTACGACGAGGACGGCTTCGAGTGGGTGGAGGCGAACGGGGAGGACGACGTGCTGTACGCGTTCCTGCGCAGAGATGCGGCAGACGCTTGCGTGCTGTGCGTACTCAACTTGTCCGACGAGCCGGTTGAGCGAACGTTCGAGGTCGAGGGCGCAAAGGCCTCAAAGGTGCTTGTGGACACCGACTGGCAGCGTTACGGCGGCTCCACGCTGGATGCCGAAGAGACATCTCTTGTCCGCAAGGACGGGTCGGTCGTACTAGAAATGCCCGCGTGCTCGGGTAAGCTCGTTCGCATCCTGGTAAACAATCAAAAGTAAGAACGCGTGTCTGCCATTGTTACTGGATAGCTCCGTTCTTTACCACTTCGCACCAAGGCCACTCTGAATGTCCAGAGTGGCCGAGTCTTCTGGATGCTCGTGCAAAACGCAACCTCCCAGCGAGCGTCGGCTCTAGGACGTGCTTGCAATAAGCCTTCAGCCCGTCCAGGTAACTGGCCTCTCCACGAGCATCATGAGCACTCCTATTGTTGGAAGAGCCACTCCATAACAGCGATGCAGCGGTAGGCATAGTCGAAGGAGGCCATGTGGTAGGAGGCGTTGCCCATGCCTCCACCCGAACCTGCGTCGATGGTGCCCGTGGCCCAGGTTACGAAGTTTGCGCTTTGGTTCTGTCCAAAGAGCTCGCCGGCGGCCGTCGAGAGCTCGTTGGGATCCCAGGTGCCATCCCATTGGGCGACGGCGTACGGAGCCTCGTCTGAATCAAACAGAGCGCGTACCTCGGATAGGCCCTGTGAGGCTCGTTCGTCATCCTCGGCGGCGAAGTATACAAAGCTCTGTCCTTCGAGGTTGGCGAGTGTGGAAACGTCCCATTGACCGTCTACAAACATGCAGGCTGCATAAAGATCGGGATACTCGGACGCCAGGATAAGGTGCGTCATGCAGCCCATGGATTGGCCAGTGCCATAGATACGTGAGGCATCGACGGCGTAGGTGCTCGTCACCGAGTCGATGAGTCGCTTCGTGAGCTCGACGTACTCGGTCGTGGTGTATCCGCTATGGTCATCCAGAATCGTCTCGGGATAGGTCGGCACGCATATGATGGTGGGGTTAGCCGACTGCCATTCGTCGCTTGCCCATACGAGTGCGCCAAGACCCTGTGTAAGGGACTGGACGGGATCGCCCTTCGCGCAGCTTGAGTCAGCGATAAAGACCACCATGGGGTAACTCTTCGAGGCGTCGTAGTCCGCCGGAAGGAAGAGGTTGTAGGTCACTGCGAGGCCGGTGTCGGCATCCTCGAACGTCTCCTGAGTAAAGCGATCGACGTAGGTGGCCACGAGGGCGTCCTCGTCGTCGGCGATGGTGTTGGCGACGGTGCCCAACGGATTTGCAACGGTTTGCGCTGCTGCGGAGGATTCGTTCTCCGAGCTTGGTGATTGCTCGGGTGCCGTTGATGCGGTATCGGTCGTGCTGAGGGAACTGTTGGCAGGTTGTTCCTGCGCGCCCTCGATGGAGGTCGAGTCGGTTTGGGAGGCCGGCTGCCCGCAGGCGACGAGGGTGAGGGAGAGCGCGATGGCAAGTGGCGCAAGGCGAGTCCAATGCATGGAATACTCCTTCCAAGAAGGGGTATTTTGTATCGCGAACCACCATCCGCAGGATATTGACTGCAAACAATGCTAGCACGAGTTGATGCACATGAGTGTGGGTACCTAAGGCGCGCGTCCTTTCTCAAATCAAAAGGACAATAGTTAATTCAAGCTGAACACCCAGGGCTGGGTGACATCACGGGCGATTGGTGGCATGTCTTATGACTGCCATGCCACGCACGAAGGTGTGCGGGTCGCCATGGCACCTACCTTCCAAGGTATTATTAGAAATCCTAAACACAACAAGAATCAATTGGAATTGTTTATTAGACAGCAGCTCCTTAAGATGAGAATCGTCAAACAGCTCGTCGAAAGGAGCCCTCCATGTCCACCCTCGTCGCCTACTTCTCCCGCGCCGGCCAGAACTATGGTCACGGCGGCATCGTCGACCTGCCCAAGGGCAACACCGAGATCCTGGCGGAGGCCATCGCCAGCGCGCTCAACGCACCGCTCTTCAAGATCGACACCGTGGAGCCCTATCCCGTTGACTACTACGCCACCACCGACCAGGCCAAGCGCGAGCTGCGCGAGAAGGCTCGGCCCGCCATCAAGGGGCCGCTGCCGCCCATGGAGGGCGTGGACAAGATCGTGCTGGGCTACCCCAACTGGTGGGGCACCGTACCCATGGCCGTCAAGACCTTCTTGGACGCTATTGACCTCACGGGCGTGACCATCGCACCGCTCTGCACCAACGAGGGATCGGGCCTCGGCGGCAGCGTGGGCGACCTGCGCCGCAGCTATCCCGCCGCGCACGTGGTCGAAGGCCTCTCAATCACGGGCACGAGTGCCGCAAGCTCCACGGGCAAGGCCGTGAGCTGGGCAAAACGCGCGTTAGCATAGGCACATACAACGAAGCCGCTCGTCGGTGCGAGCAAGGCCAGGCACAGCGACACGCCATCGCACGCTCGACCTCAAGCTCACGGCGAAGGAGATGGCCTACTTCGAGGAGCCCCTTGCTTTGAGCAACTTGCTATCGCACGAAGTTGGTGAAGACTGCCTTGTTGCGCTCGGGGATGCCGTAGGCGTCGCGACCGTCTGCAATGGCTTTCATCATAAAGGTCATGTTGCGCGCGAGGTTGCGGATGGTCTGCTCGCCCTCGGCGTCAGCGTGGACGTCCTCACCCGTGTAGCCGTGAACGTCGTTCCAGTAGGTGGAGGGCACGGTTGGCATGCCCGAGATGCCAAAGAACTGGTTGAGTGACTCGAAGGTGGCGCTGTTGCCGCCACGGCGGCAGCTCACAATGCTGGCGCCTACCTTCATGCGCAGTTCGACGCCCGAGCTGTAGAACAGGCGCTGCACGAACGAGAGCACCGTGCCGTTGGGGTTGCCATAGTATACGGGGCTGCCGATGATGAGGCCGTCGGCCTCGTCGAGCTTAGGCGCGCACGCGTTGACGAGGTCGTTGTCGAACACGCACCTGCCCAGCTCACGGCACCTCCCGCAGGCGATGCAGCCGCGGATGTCCTTGTTGCCCACCTGCACGACCTCGCACTCCACGCCTGCTGCGGCAAATTCCTCTGCCGCAATGGCGAGTGCTTCGGCGATGCAACCCTTGGGGTTGGGGCTGCCGTTGATCATCAGTACCTTCATGTTTGCTCCTCTCCTCGCAAAGACACCTTTAGCTTAACGCACAAACTGAGCGAGGACCTGCTTGCTCTCCAAAAACCGATGTCGTGCGGCCGCCGTAAGACGTGGAGCACCTTGCCCATGATCGACAAGATCTGGAGCAAGGAGGAGCAGCGCAAGATGGTAGCATGGGTGTTGCAGCGCGACCATTTTCTGAAGAGAAATCTTTGGTAGGAGGAACCATGCAGTACGTCACACTCAACACCGGTGCACAGATGCCCATGGAGGGTTTTGGCGTCTTCCGCGTGCCCGATCTTAAGGAGTGCGAGGACTCCGTCTATGAGGCCATCAGGATTGGCTATCGCCTAATCGACACGGCTACCGCCTACAAAAACGAGGAGGCCGTCGGTGCGGCAGTGCGCCGCGCCATTGCCGACGGCATCTGCACGCGCGAGGAGCTCTTCGTGACCTCCAAACTCTGGGTCACGGACATGAAGGACTACGATACGGCTGCTGCAGGCATCGATGCGTCGCTCGAGCGCCTGGACATCGGTTACCTCGACCTCTATTTGGAGCATCAGGCGTTGAACGACTACTTTGCCGCCTGGCGGGCCATGCAGGATGCTTTTCGTGCAGGCAAGCTCCGCGCCATCGGAGTCTCCAACTTCTATCCCAACATCCTCACCAACTTCTGCGAGTGCGTGGACATCGTCCCCGCCGTCAACCAAGTGGAGCTGCACCCGTATTACACGCAGGAGTCTGGCCTTATGGCAGAGGAGTCAGCGCTTGACGTCATGCATCGCTACGGCGTGGTGCCTGAGGCTTGGGCGCCGCTCGGTGGCGGGCGCTACAACCCCTTCGAGGACGAGGACTTCAAGGCCATAGCCGCGGCTCACGGCAAGACGGTGGGCCAGGTTCTGCTGCGTTGGAACGTACAGCGTGGCGTGGTCGTCATCCCCAAGTCGACGCATGCGGAGCGTATCGCCGAGAACTTCGACATCTGGGACTTCGAGCTGACTGACGACGAGATGGCCGCTATCAGCGCCCACGACATGGGTTACTCCGGCAGCCGCGCCAAGCACTTCGAGCCGAGCTTCGTGCGCATGTGCCTGGGCAAGGCATAGGGCAGAGCCAAAGCGTCCCTCATGCGTCCGGCCTACCTCATCTGCGAGGTGGGACCGGATGCGTCTGCCGCAGCAATCCCAGGGCTTCTCGCATATACTGGCTGGTACCCAATGATTTTTGAAGGAGTGCGCATGCGACGTCGAATCTACCTGACACTTACCGCTGTTGTGAGCCTGGCCATCGTGCTCGGAGGTTGTTCTGCCCCGCAAGTCGGCACCGCCGAGCAAACGTCGACTTCTGCCCACGAGCAGTTGGAAGAGGAACTCGGCGCCTTTGACATAACGGCTGAGCAGCGCGAGCTTGCCAAAAGCAACGAGGCGGGATACGAGCCGCTCGACGCCGGACGAGGCAACCCCAACTGGATCAATACCAAGGCCCGCTACGCCTTTGCCCGGCTGATGGAGTTTGCCGTCACGGAATGCCAGCGCGACATGAGCGAAGGTGACATGGCTGGCCATGGGGTGGCTGACGGCGTGGTGGAGCGCTTCGACGCCGCGATGGACCCCGCCGACGAGACGGACCAGTTCCTCATCGACGCGGTCGACTACTGTGTGGGCGAGCTCGGCATGGACAAGGAAGCGCTGCTCATGGAGCTGACCGACGGCATCATCGGTGACTATTACCCCAGTCCGAGCCGCTGCCTGCCCCTGACTGAGACCATCCTCAACGAGTACCTGCAGTCCACGCTCTACAACGGGGTGGACCTCAAGGGACAGACTCAGGTGTTCCCCACCGAGGGGGGTTCTGCGGCGATGTGCTACATCTTCCACTCGCTCAGTCACAACCGTGTGCTCAATCCCGGCGACCAGATCGCGCTCGCCACGCCCATCTTTACCCCGTACCTGCAGATTCCCGACGTCAACAACTACGGGCTGGTCTCTGTGGACGTGAGCTCAACCTCCGAGGAGGACTGGGACATCGCAGAGGAGGAGCTTGCCAAGCTGGAGGACCCCAGCATCAAGGCGTTCTTCCTCGTCAATCCCTCAAACCCAGCCAGCCATGCGTTGTCGGACGCGACGCTCGAGCGCCTGAAGCGGGTGGTGGAGAAGAACCCCGACCTCATAATCCTCACCGACGACGTGTACGGCACGTTCGTGAGCGACTTCCAGACTGTCTACAGCGTGCTGCCGCACAACACCATCCTCGTGTACTCGTACTCCAAGCTCTACGGAGCCACGGGATGGCGCATCGGCATGATTGCCATGAACGAGGACAACGTGGTGGACCGCTTGATCGATGGTCTGCCCAACGAGGACAAGGCAGAGCTCGCGGAGGAGTACGACATCGTCGCTTCCAATCCCGACGAGATGCCTTTCATCGAGCGTTTGTGTGCCGACAGCCGCTCCATCGGTCTGTATCACACCAGCGGGCTGTCCACGCCCTCCCAGGTTTTCATGGACCTGCTCTCGCTCACGCATCTTATCAACCCAGACGACGACCCGTACATCGAGCAGTCCAAGGCGATGGTGCACGAGCGCTATGTGGCGCTGATGGACGCGCTTGGGCTCGAGCCGTACACCGGCAGGGAGAATGCGCAGTACTATGTGGTTGTGGACGTCAACGAGCTCTTGCGGCAGCGCTATGGGGACGACTTCGTGGCATGGAGGCGTGAGGCGGTTTCCGACATCGACTTCCTCAACGACCTTGCCAAGAAGGAGGGTGTCGTGCTCATGTACGGTCCCGGCTTCGATGCTCCTGAAGGCTGCGTGCGCATCTCCCTTGCCAACCTGAACAAGGACGACTACGTGGAGATCGCGCGTCGCATGGGAGAGCTCATGGACGAGTATTACGCCCAATACGAGGAGGAGACCTCGCTGGCAGCCGCGGCGTAGGAAAGGGCGACCTCGGCGCATGCGGGCTGAATGGGCGAACGATCGCCGGCTAAGCGGATGCCTACGGCCGTGCGTCGCTAGACCGAATCGGTGCTAGCTTGGCTTCGGTGTGCGCGGCACAGCCAAGCCCGACATGTCTCGAACCTCTTCGGTGTATCCCGATAACGAGCGGTCCTAGATCCTCAAACGGGCCATTGGAAAGACTTCCCAATGGCCCGTTCCTCGTGCCAGCCTGCTAGGTGACGTAATGCGATGGCGCCTTACCCCTGCCAGTTCCTGGTCAGCTCGGCGATGATTTCGGCGCAGCTCTTGATCCTGTGGATGTGGCTGATGCCGTTGCCCACGGAGACATAGCCCTTGTCCATGTCGCCCTCGAGCATGCCGATACGCAGGTTGGCGAAGCCGCCCATCTTGCGCCCGAGCTCCTCGTTGGTGGCGCCGGCCTTGTTCACGCGCACGACGACGAACGGCATCGCTCACTCACCACGCTTCCAGCCCTCGGCCACATGAGTTCCTGCGAGTACGAGGAGGCCTACTCAGGCCAGCCGTTCGCCGCCTGAATTCCACCTGCCAACGAAATCGGGGGGAGATTCATATGCAGCCCTGGCGTCGGCGGGAATCTCCTCGCGGTCGCCGAACTCCTCGAGTAGGTGCTTTTGGGCAGAATGCCGAACGCCGTAGAGCGCGCCAGATGACCACTGCTCATTTGTATACTTTGTCTATGGGTCGGCACGCGAACGAGGAGACAGGATGAGACCATCGCTGCAAGCAAGGGCGCAAGCCCAGGTACAAAACGAAGCGGTACTGCGCAAGGCGGCCAAGCTCGGGTTCGAGGAAGTCATTAAGCTCGGAGCGATGATGTGTACGAACGCCGGCAAGGAGGCAGACGTAGGTCGCATCAAGGACTGCAAGCGCATCCTGAAGAGTAAGGCGGGCCTCTTCTCGGACTTCCGCAGCACACTGGAGTTCGTGGTGCAGACAAAAATGGCGCTCGCCGGTGATCCGGAAGCCTATATCGACGCCGTTATGGGCGTTTACGAAAAGCTGAAGGGCAAGCGCATCTTCACGAGCTCGATGCTGGCGATGGCCTCGACGACCATCTACGATAATTGTCCGCCCGAGCGGCTCGACGAGGTCGTGAACGACACGCTTGAGGCGTATGCGCGACTCAAAGAACAGCACAGCTTCCTCACCGATGACGCCGATCTGTCGATGATCGCGCTTATGATTATGGCGGGCAAGGACGTTGATGGTGCCGTGGATGAAGCTGAGTCGTTGTTCCAGACCATGAGGGCCAACTACAAGATTCGTTCCGACGTCGCTCAGTCGGCGGCGATGGTGCTTGCGCTTTGCGACAAGCCCGCCGAGCAGAAGATTGCGGAGTTCTTCGACCTGTATCAGGCGTGCAAGGACGCGGGGCATGCCACATCCAGGGACAAATCCATGGTCATCTACGCTGCCTTTGCCGGCAAAAGCTACGACCGCGCTGAGGTTGTGGCCACGATCGGCGAGCTTGATGAGTGGCTGAAGGGCCAGAAGGGCTACGGCATGTTCGGCGTCGGCGGGAGCATGCGCCGCCTGTTCGCTGCGTCGATGACGCTCGAGGACATTCAGGTGGGGAGCGCCGCCTCCGAGGCTGGCGTGACGGGTGCAGTCACGCAGGTCGTCGTCGAGGAGCTGGTGGTCATCCTCATGATG
Source organism: Atopobiaceae bacterium (assembly GCA_017513965.1). GTDB lineage: Bacteria > Actinomycetota > Coriobacteriia > Coriobacteriales > Atopobiaceae > RUG440. The sequence continues at coordinate 924 of JAFWMI010000006.1, read as the reverse complement.
ATCATCCTCACGAGCATCATCATCAGCACGGCCGCCGCCTCGAGCCACTAGCTTCCGGAGCTATGCCTGGTTGAGCAGCCCTTGAGGACTATTCCCCACGGGCTGTTGGATAGCGGGGTCGCCTTGGAGAGAACGTGTTCGTGGTCAACGAGTACCATCGCCGTGCTGGAGCATGCCAAAGCCGATTACGAGCGCGGCGAATACCAGTGGGTGGCGCAGATCACCAACGCGCTCGTGTTCGCCGACCCCACGAACGTGGCGGCACGGCTTCTTTGTGCCGACGCACTCGAGCAGCTTGGCTACGCGACCGAGAGCGGCACGTGGCGAAACTGCTACCTCACGGGTGCCCTTGAGCTACGCAAGGCAATTACGCCAGGAGGATGGTCACCGTTCACGGGGCGAGCGACGCGCGCAACAACATGACCATCGAGATGCTGTGGGACTACCTTGGTATCGCGCTTGACAAAGATGCGATGGCCGATGCCGACCTGCGGATAAACGTGAGGCTTACGGACACGGGCGAGACCTTCCTGCTGCGGTTCGTGCACGGCGCCCTGCTGCACTTTGCGGGCATGCAAGACGACTCGGCTGACGTGACGCTTGCGGGGCCCAAGGCGGCCATGTTCGCGCTCATGGGCAAAGAGTTGGCCCAACTAAGGCGGTACGTGCAGGCAACGGGCGACGAGGCCGCACTCGAGCGTTTTATGACAAGCATTCATACAGGCCGGGGTATTCCCGCCTTCAACATCGTGGAGCCGTAGGGGGAGCCGTAAGCGGCTCTGCTCTCGCTCCGTATGGAAGCCGAACCGAAAGCGGAGCGTGTTCGTGGACTTATGTGGACTCTAAATCCCGTATAACGGTCACCAAAAGCCCACGACACGCTACTTGCTGCAGACCACACTAGAGGCAATAGGCCTCGCCGCG
>JAFWMI010000073.1 GCA_017513965.1 Atopobiaceae bacterium | reverse complement strand
GGCGCTCTCGTGGATCCTGTCGGGCTTTCCCGCGCCGGCGTCCGAACTCGCCACGCTCATCACGCACATGCGCGGCATAGGCATGGAACGCCTCTTTGAGGGTGCCAGAACGCCTGGGAACCCGTACGCGTTTTAGCCCGAACATGCACGGGGCTCCCAGACGAGGAGCCTGACGCGCGTGTCCCCAAAGTAGCTCGACCCACTCCCATCCAAAGGGGGCAAAGCTCTCTGCACAGTGGACATCAACGTAAATATGTCAATTTGTTGACGTCCGAGCCCTTTCGTGCATGGCGTGTTCGGTTTTCAGCTCCTACAATATGATTAGTCCCCAAGCGTAGGAGGTAAACATGAGCGTGCAAATCCGTCGTAGCGCATCCGGCCAGGCCATGCCCCGAGAGACCGTGCAACTGCCTGCAGAGGCTTTTGGCCCGAGCGACAAGACCACCGTGTACTGGCTCGGCAACGCTGGCTTCCTTCTTAACAGTCGTGGCACCACCATCATGTGCGACCCGCTGCTCGTAGGCTTCGACATGCCCACGTTGGTGGAGCCTCCCATCCTTCCCCAAGACGTGCCCTCGTTCGACGCGCTGCTCTACACGCACATCGACAACGACCACTTTGCTCGCGAGACGCTCGCAGGCATCAAGGATCATGCCGGCGAAGTGCACGCAAGCCACTACGTGGCCCAAGTTGCCCGTGACGAGGAGCATGTGACTGGCGCCATTGGACACGACATTGGCGAGCGCTTTTGCGTGGGCAACGTGGACGTTACCCTCACCCCCACCTGGCACAACTGGCAAGAGCATATGACCAGCGAGAAGTACCAGCACCGCACGTGGGAGCGCAAGGAGTACTGCGGCTTTTGGTTCGATACGCCAGACGGCTCAATCTGGCTGCCCAGCGACTCTCGTCCGCTGCCCGAGTTCCTTGAGTGGGAGAGCGCACCAGACATGATGCTCTTCGACTTTGCCGACAACATCTGGCACATTGGCTTTGCCGGCGCTGTGGAGCTTGCGAACCACTATCCCGAGTCCGAGCTGCTGCTCATCCACTGGGGCTGCGTGGACGCACCCGAGTACACGCCCTTTAACGGTGATCCCGAGCGCCTCGAGGCTGCCATTAAGAATCCGGGCCGCGTGCATGCGCTTGCGCTGGGCGAAGGACTGTCGCTCTAGCTTGAAGTTGAGAGGATAGGGGGAGTCACCATGCAGTACACCACCATTGGTCACACCAACATTGAGGTAAGTCGCTTTTGTTTGGGATGCATGGGTTTTGGCAAGGTAACCGATGAGGCCCTGCACAAGTGGACACTAGGTCCAGACGACACGCGCGCCATCATTGCGCAGGCGCTCAATGCCGGCATCACCTTCTTCGACACGGCCATGGCCTACTCGTTTGGCACCTCCGAGGAATATGTGGGCGCCGCATTGCGCGAGCTCGCACCACGCAACGAGTGGGTAATCGCCACCAAGTACAGCCCGCGTCCGGGCGGGGCTGCGGACGGCGTGAGTGGAGCAGACTACATCCAAACGTGCATCGACAACAGCTTGCGTCGCCTTGGCGTGGACACCATCGACCTGTACTACATGCACAGCTGGGACTACCACACGCCCATAGAGGAGAGTCTCGAAGCGCTCAACAAAGCCGTAGTCGCAGGCAAAGTTCGTGCGCTCGGCGTCTCAAACTGCCACCCGTACCAGCTCGCCCGCGCCAACGACATTGCCGCAGCCAACGGTTGGGCGCGCTTTGAGGCCATACAAAGCCACATGAACCTCATCTTCCGTGAGGACGAGCGCGAGCTGCTGCAGCTGTGCGCAGAGGACGGGATCTCCACCATACCCTACAGCGCGCTCGCAGCTGGGCGCCTCTCGCGCAAGCCCGGCGAGACAAGCAAGCGGCTGCAGATGGACACCTTTGCCAAGGGCAAGTACGATGCCACCGCCGAACAGGACAACGTCATCATTACCCGCGTCGCCGAGGTGGCAGACAAGTACCACACGTCCATGACCGCCGTATCGCTGGCGTGGCTGCTCACCAAGGTTACGAGCCCCGTGGTAGGAGCTACCAAGCCGCACCATCTCGAAGGACCGGCAGCCGCCGCAGACCTCAAGCTCGCACCCGAGGACATCGCATACCTCGAGGAACCGTACGTGCCCCACGCGCTCGTGGGTGTGATGGCGCAGAACAACAAGTAGCACGAGCACAAGACACAAGACTAGGCATGAATGGGGGGCGCTACGCGTCCCTCATTCTTTTTCGAGAAGCACACGGGGTATGGGAAGCGAGGCACCGATGACGGCAGCGATGCCCATCCAAACGATGCCGGTAGCCGGGAAGCACAGGAACAGAATGCCCAGCACAATGAGCGGCCTGCGCAGGACCCCAGCCAAGAAGGCACTCGTGGTAACCGTCACCATGAGCATGGGATCGGCGCCCGTAAGCGCAGCCATACCGTAACCGGCGGCAACGCCAGCAAAGATGCTGGGGAAGAAGCTTCCGCCCACCCAACCCATGTTGATGCACAGGGGTGTAATGATGGCCTTGAGCAGACCAGTGGCAAGCAGGGCAAAGGCCGGCAGCGTCACCCACGTCTCCATGAGCTCCTCGCACTGGGTCTCTCCAGGAAAGAGCACGTACGGCAGGGCACAGGCAATCGCTCCCATAGCAACGCCTACGATTATGGGCTTGGCCACGGTACCCGCTTGCCCCTCGCCCATCCGCCTGGAGACGGTTTGGAACAGGCGGGATGAGCCATGGAACGCCAGCGCCATAACGTAGGCGACCAGCAAGCAAGGAACGACCCACAAGAACTGGGCAGGCGATGCCTCGACCCCTTCAAACCGAGGCAGACCACCCGAAGCGCCAAACAGAGACGAGAACACCTTGATACCCCCAAAGGCGCCAAAGGCCGCAGCGGTATACAGCACGGCCTTCACGCCACGTCGCATGTCGAAGTCGTCTACGTTGGCATGTCCCAACACCTGGTTTTTCTCGTCTGGATCGTTTTCGACACCAGCCACGATGCCGGCAAGCGGCGTGCCAAAGATCGCTGCAAAGCTTGCCGCAATCGTCACGTCAGCAACGGACGCAAAGCGCAAACCTGCCTTCTTGATCTGGTCGCGTATCCAGCAGCAACCGGAGGTAATGAGCCCCGTGAGGCCGGCTTCAAAGCCTATGGAGCCGCCAAACACCAAGGGCAACAGGAACGAGACAACGGGCTTAACCACACCATTCGTCCTATACGAGCCCGTTTCCTTAAACTCGCCCATAACCTCCTCGAGCGAGCGGACCCTGTCGTGCGACCACCACGTCCACAGCCCGATGAGAATCCCGCCAAGCGTACACACGGCAAGGGGAAACCACCACAGACCAAGCGCTCCCCCAACCGTGTTCCACAAAAGCTGCGTGAGCCACGTTGACAGATTCATAACAAGAAACACCGCAAAGCCAATGACGAATCCCATGACAAGCGCCAACAGCACGAAGTCCAAGCGAGCCGAGACGGCTCGTCCGCCACCGCCCGGCTTGCGCATAACATCGCCCAAATAGGTTCGTGACGCGCGATTCTTGTTGCCCATATTGCCCTCTTATCAACGCTCAGCGTATCTGCGTCCATCATACGCAAAGAGCGGGCAAACCTTCAGACGAATTCGCCTCGCGTCACCAGCGGCGGGTGTTGGGGAAACTCCCGGCAATACTGTGTATAGTTGTCCTAAACGCTTGGGCGCCGTGAGAAAGGCATGCCATGACAGACTGCGGGAACGTGCTGGTAATTGGTAGCGAAGGTGTGGGTAAGTCCACGCTCATACGTGCCGTGCTCGGATCGGATGCGACCGACGTCGCAAAGGACCCACGAGGAAGCCTTGCGGTGTGCGAGAGCCCATCGGCTCCATTCCGGCTGATTGACGCGGGCAACGTTGGCGGTTCGTTTTTCGCCAGACGCGAGGCAATTCACGCCGTAAAACGATGGTCCAAGGAGAACGCGCTCGACGGCGATGCCAACAACGACGTCCATGCCATTTGGTTTTGCGTTGAAGGCAAGTCGCGCAAGCTCATTCGACAGCAGGTTGCCCACCTCTCACGCGCCACGGACGTTTGGCGCTCGGTACCCATAATCGTGGTGATAACCAAGTCGTATGCCGAGCGCGAGCGTGACGAGAACGTTGCTCTGGTACAGCAGACCTGCGCACGCAGGCGACGGCTCAAGCGCTGCCTGCGCGCCGTGATTCCCGTGGTTGCCAGCACCTATCAGCTCGACGACACGTCATACGTTCCCGCCACGGGCATTTCTGAGCTCATCGATGCCACCCTGCAGTTCATGCCCGAGGGAGTCCTTGCCGCCAAACAGGACATTGCGCACTTTGAGCGCATGCGGCAGCGCGCCATTGCGCGCAGCGTCGTGCTTGCCTCGTCTGCCGCAGGTGTTGCCATCGGCGCCATTCCGCTGCCCATCGCCGATGCAACAATCCTTACGCCGGTAGAGACCACCATGATCGGTGCCCTCGCCAAGCTCTATGGCATTGGCTCAAACAGTGCATCCAAGGCCATGATTGGCACCATCCTCGAAGCCGGTACCGTAAGCACGGCAGCGAAGGCGGCAATCAGTGCGCTCAAGGCGGTGCCGGGCATAAACCTCGCTGCGAGTGTCCTCAACGCCGCCATCGCCGGCAGCATTGTTGCCGTTATGGGCGAAGCCAGCATGCGGCTGTTCGAACGCATCCAGCGCGGTGAGAAGACCATCGAAGACATAGCCTGGGCAAAGCAATTCATGGAATCGCAGCTCTCCAAAGAACTGATAACCAAGGGAACCAAGCTCTTGGGACAGGTGTCGGGCGGCAGCAATCGCGAGCAACGCTCGAGCATCGTCGCACTGCTTGGCAGTCTCGCCCCAAGCGATGGCAGCACTCAAGAAGCCGCAGGTGACTCCTTGGCCAAGACATCCATGATGGCATGAGAGATTTGATTCCGGCGCAACGAGAGCAGTTCAAGACGTTCGGGATGCTTGAACGTACGTGCGTAGGTGTACAGCAAATCGCAGTATCTGTACTGCGCCTCGAGCTCTACGAGCTCGACTTCCGTCGTAGGCTCGGGCGGTACGTCCAGCTCTAGTTCCCTGCCAGCCAGCTCGGCGTTCACCATGCGCTGCCACGTGCGGTACAGGTTCTTGTCACGCTCGTCAAATGCCATGGTGGCCAGCGACAGGACCAGAAGCTTGTCCGGTACGCTCATGCGCCTGCTTGCATTGAGCTTGGCCTCGATCTTGCCAATGAGGGTGAGGTCGCGGCCAACGCCAATACGCCGAAAGGGTTCGGGCTGATCCATGGTCATCCACTGGCGAATGCAGTCGGAGAGCGTGGCGTCCAAAACGAGCGCGATGTCTTCCGGGATGCCCACGGGAACCGATTCGATGGGTGGAACCGGTTGATACGCCCGACGCACCATGTCCTTGCGCAAGCGCGTGGACGTGAAATACCCCACGTCGTAGCGACCAAACCGGCCGGCCCTCCCTGCAATTTGCTGAACCTCCTCCGGCTTGAGCACGCGCACGTCACGTCCGTCGAACTTGCTTTGTTCCACAAACACGACGCGCCGAATGGGGAGGTTCATTCCCATGCCAATGGCGTCCGTGGCAACGACCACGTCCGTCTCCCCCTCGTCAAAGCGTCGCGCCTCCTCATGACGCACGTCGTGCGGAAGCGCGCCATAAACAAGCGATGGGGTGAGTCCGGCAGAAGCGATTTGCGACGCAACGGCGTGGACCGACTTTCTGGAGAAGACCACCAACGCATCACCGGCACGCACGTCCTCCGGCACACGAAACGCGCTGCGGTACGGCTTGAGCGGCACCAAGCGCTCTTGACGCACCACGGTGAGGGTGTCTTCGCACAACGACACCAACTCGCTCACCACGTGCTCGGCATGCGGCGCACAACACACATGCACCTCCTTTGCCGGCATGCCCAAGATGGCGGCAGTCCAGTGGTAGCCGCGACTTGCATCCGCAATCATCTGTGCCTCGTCAATAACCGCCACGTCAATCGGCTCGTAGAAGTTCGCCATCTCTACCGTAGACGACACATGGTGGGCCCCCGCCAGTTCAACGGACTCCTCGCCGGTAAGCAGCGAACAAACACATCCCATGCGGTTGAGTGCCTCAAACTGCTCGTAGGCCAAAAGACGCAAGGGGCCGAGGTACGCACCGGACGCCGCAGCGGCAAGGGCCTCAAGCGCATCGTGCGTCTTCCCCGAGTTGGTGGGTCCCACATGCACCACGAAGCGTCGAACCATCGTGCGCGCAAGCGGATATGCCTCCATAGGCGTTCGCGGAACGCTTTCTCGCACGCGCAGTCTCAGCTCGACGGCACGCTGATACTGGGCGCCGTAATACGGATTCTGTAGCAGCTCATTAACGACGCGCCGTGTCATTTCCTGGCCAAGCAGGTACTTCTCGATGGCTCTGGCATCTGACTTCGCGCATTTCTCTAGCACCGCCGTGGCGCAGTCCGGCACATCCAGCAACGCACGCATGAGGTCGTTTGTAGCAACAACGAGCGGATGCACAACAACGCACGCCACAAGATGCTCGCGAGCCACAAGGTAGACGGGCACGTTGTGATACGCCACGCGCAGGAGGTGCTCAACGAGTCGACACGAGCGCACGCGCTCGGCCGCCTCACCTTTGCTGGTAACATCCACCAGGTCAAACGAGGGCGCGCGGGAATCCACCCGCTTATCAAACCGCCTGGTACGCGCGTCGCGACAAACGCGCTTCGCGATCTTTTCTCTCGCCGAGGTTGCGGGATTGCACTCCGCGTACACGTGTCGCGCCACCTCAAGCAAGAGGGCGTCCAGCGACGTGCCGCCTCGCTTTGGGCGCGTCGCGCGATACGTCTCGCATACGTCGCGGAACGCCATGGTGTTCACGCCGGACGGAGGCGGAAGTGGTCCACCGGGCGCATCCGACCAATAGCGCGCCAGCAGATCCCGCTCAATCTCCAAATAGGTGGGATCATCCCGCAGACGGGCGTAGTTCATGCGCTTCTTCGCGCTCTTGGATTCGCCCCGCATGTACCGCCTGCGCCACGCGCTCACGGCCTGCGATCGCACCACGTCGGGCGCAGCCGAAGATTCCAAGCGCTCGATTTGCTGTAAACGACGTTTGAGCGAGCGTCGCAGCACTCGTTCGAATCGTGCTTGCAACGGCTCAGGTAACTGGGACAGAAGGCCGTTCCAGTCCGTCTTGTTGGAGTGATGCACGCGGCGTCTACGACTCAAGATGGATTACCTCGTTATTTGGGGACTTGCCCAAGAAATAATCCGCCGCAATTATCGAATGTTGGCAGATGTCCACTATTCCCTGGTTGTTCCTAGCTGCCTGGCGAAGGGTCCCCTCATAGGTCATGCCACATTTTTGCATAACCTTCCCGCTGTTTGGGTTGTTCACATCGTGCTGGCCCACCAGCCTGTTTGCGCCGATCTCTTCGAAGGCGAATCTCTCGACTTCCGCCAAGGCCTCCGCAACGATGCCCTGCCCCCACCAGGCACGGCCAATGGCATACCCAACGTCAAACGACGCAATGTCAAGGTTACTGCGGACGAACCCAATGGTTCCGATTACCTCGCCAATGCTTTTGAGCTCTATGAACCAGTCGTAAAAGGAGTCGTCGTGCTCCCAACGCTCAATCTGTTCTCGAATGTAATCATGCGCTTCGTCGAGACTTTTGTAGGGCGACCACGTAAGATACTTCGTCACCTCTGGATCGCACACCCAGTTTTTGTACATGGCCGGTGCGTCGTCGCTTGTTGCTCGCCTAAGAATTAGGCGGCTCGTCTCCAGCCGTTGTGTGCCAAGCGAATTCATCCCAGTCCTTCGTACCTGCCGTCTGCACGGCAGCCCCACGCTGCCTCGTGCCCAGTGTCACATCTTAGCATCAAGTCGCGCGACCCCCGTGGTAGAGCTGCCCTTCTCCCACGCCCCGCTCACTGCGTGTACAATGCTGCACAATCGAAGACACACGCGTTGGAGGTTACGATGAAGACTGCAATCGTTTATTACTCACTGGAAGGCAACACAGAGTTCGCCGCACGGGAAATAGGCACGGCGCTTGGGGCCACCATACTGCGCATCCACCCAAAGAAGGAGTATCCCTCAAGCGGCTTTCGAAAGTTTCTCTGGGGCGGCAAGAGCGCGGTAATGTCTGAGGCGCCAGCGCTCGAGCCCTACGAGTTCAACGCTGCGGAGTACGATCGCGTAATTATCGGTTTTCCCGTATGGGCTGGCACGTTTGCCCCGCCCATCAGGACGTTCGTTCAGGAAAACGACTTGGCGGGAAAGCAAGTCGCTGCCTTTGCCTGCCAGAGTGGCAATGGAGCGCAAAAGGCCTTTGCCGTGCTCAAGAAGTGCCTGGGAATAGAAGCCCTCGAAGCCGAGCTGATTCTCATAGACCCAAAGGAAAAGCCCAGCGACGAGAACGAACAGGCCGTTCGGGCTTTTTGCGACCAGCTCGATTAGGCGGAGGGAGAACGGAATGCGCACGGTCGTTGTCTATGGACAAAACCACAAGGGGTCCACGTACCACATTGCGCATGAGCTCGCCTGCAAGCTTGGAGGAGAAACGACCGAGTTCTTCCTGCCCAGGGACTTCGACGAGTTCTGCGTAGGTTGTAACACCTGCTTTAACGTATCAGAGAAGGACTGCCCGCACTACAAGAAGCTCGCACCGCTTACGCAGGCCATGGACGAAGCCGATGTTATCGTTCTGGCTAGCCCCGTCTACGTGTATCACGCGACCGGCGCCATGAAGGCGTTTCTTGACCACTATGGGTATCGGTGGATGGTGCACAGCCCCGATGCTTCGATGTTTAGGAAACAGGCCGTATGCATATGCACCGCGGCGGGGGCGGGCATGCGGTCCACGCTCAAGGACATGGCCGACAGCCTGTTCTTTTGGGGAGCCGCACGCGTCTACAAATACGGCGTCGGCGTCGCCGCAGTCAACTGGCAGGGCGTAAGCCAAAAGAAGAGGGAAGCGATCGACAAGAAGACCAGCGCACTCGCCCAGAAGATTGCACGAAACGTAGGCAGGGTAACGCCTCGCCTCAAGACGAGGGCGGCCTTCTTTGCCATGCACCTCATGCAGCGCAAGGGATTTAACCCACGCGACGTTGAGCACTGGAAGCAGCAGGGCTGGACCGAGGGCGTACGCCCGTGGAAGTCCTAGGCTCACAACAACCAACCAAAAAGGGACAGTCCCTCCGTGGTTAACCAAAAAGGGACTGTCCCTTTTTGGTTAGCTATGCTCTCAGTTCGTCCCGTATCCACTCCAGCAGCTCCGCCTCTTCCACGCCGCAGGCAAACCGCCCCTTGCGGTAGGCAACCGTGCCGTTCACGATGGTGGTGTCGATGTTCTCGAGCGAGGACGAGTAGACGACGGTTGCCAAGGGGTCATGCATGGGCGTGGACTTGAGGTGATTGGGGTCGAACAGGACGAGGTCCGCCCTCTTCCCCACCTCAATCGTCCCGAGCTCGCCCTCCCTGCCCAAGGCCTTCGCACCGCCCACGGTGGCCATCCTCACCACGTCCCGCGCACTCATCGCCGTCGCATCGCGCAATGCGCCTTTCTGCATCAGGGCTGCAAGCCGCATGGCATCGAGCATGTCCGTTGCGTTGTTGCTCGCCGCACCATCCGTCCCCAGGCACACGTTGGCGCCAGCAGCAAGCAGTGCGGGTATAGGCGCGATGCCCGACCCCAAGTAGAGGTTGGTGGCGGGGTTATGGCTCACGGAGACGCCTCGTTCGGCAAAGAGCTCGACTTCGTGCTCGTCTAGGCCCACGCAATGCACGGCCAAAAACTTGCTGGTGAGAAAACCGATCTTGTCCAGCAGCTCCACGATGCCCGTGCCATAGTACCTACGGCACATGTCGTCGTCCTCGGGCGTCTCCTTGAGGTGCATGGTGTAGCGGACTCCCGCGGCAAGGCAGTACTCCAAGGTCTTCTCGTAGCCGCGTTTGGAGGTCGCCCACGTAACGTCGGGACCCGCCCACACGGACAGCATGTCTCCGTCGTCGTAGGTACGCCCCAGACGCTCTACCTCGGCAAGTGCCGTCTCTACCGGCTCGATGTAGCAGTCCGGCGTGTTGTACTCCTGCCCCAGGTCCTGGAACGTGCGCATGAGGACGGACCGAATGCCCGTACGCCGCATGGCTTCCACGCATACGTCGGCGAGCTCCGGGTCCTGGTTGGTGTAGAAGAACTCGCAGAGCGTGGTGCAACCGCTCTTGAGCGCCTCCATGCACGTGAGCAGCGCTGCGAGCTCCTGCTGACGGTGCGTCACCCGCACGCCAAACGGTTGCACTGAGCTATTGAGCCACCCGATGAGCGGAAGATCGGCGCCAAGTCCCTTGAGCAGCGACTGGAAGCAGTGGGTATGGGTGTTCACGAATCCGGGAAGAGCCACCATCCCCCGCGCATCGATAACCTCGTTCGCTAGGTAGGAAGCATCGGGACGGCGCTTCTCTAGCAGCGTGATGGAACCATTGGTCACGCCAATAACGCAGTCATCGATGGTCGTGTCCTGCGCATCCATCGTTACTACTGTGGCACCCTCCACAAGGAGGTCGAACTCCCTTGCTGCGTTTGCCGCTAGCATAGCCCCTCCAAATCCTCGACCTTGCACCCAAGGCGGCGTCGTTATCGGACAACCACGAACAGTATATCGCGCCGACACGGCATGCCAAAAAGGCCTACGACAGACTGATGGGTACGTTGGACCTCTACGTACCCACGCGCAAACATCAAGCGTGATACGATTGGCATGCCAGCGATTGCGTGATTGGGGGTCATCATGATTCTTGCAAAGCAGCCGTCTATTGAGGACGTCAAGCTTCAACGCGAGCTCATTGCGCACATCGAGCCGGCAGACGACGAGCTGTTGGCCGAGGAGAATCGCGTACAGGTGATTGCCGAAGACGAGGAAGTCGCTCAAACCGAAAAGAATCAAGCGGAATAGGCGGGTTAGTCTCTATTCCGCTTGATTCGCATTCACAGACAATCAGATCTGCCCTGCGGCTGAGCCGTATAAGAGCGTTTGTTAGAAGTCCACGACCTTGTCGTTGTAGACGCAGTCCAGTAGGCGCTCCATCTCCTCGGGAGTCGGCTGGCGCGGGTTGGAGCCGGTGCAGGCGTCGGCGATGGCGTTGACGGCAACCTCGGGAGCCTTCTGGAAGAACTCCTTCTCGTCGATGATCGAGGTCTGTGACTTGACGCCGCCCTGGCCGTAGTTCTTGATGCCCTGCGGAATGTCAATCTTGTCGTTGATGTCGCGAATCATCTGCACGAGCGCCTGAACGAGCTCGTCCTCGGTCGCGCCCTCGAGGTGGAAGACCTCCTTGGCGATGTAGGCGTAGCGACTGCGCGCGCGATCGTCCTTGGCGTTGAACTGGATGACCTTGCCGAGGTACATGGCGTTGGCGCACCCGTGGATGATGTGACCACCGCTAAAGGCTGCGCCCGTCTTGTGAGCCATGGAGTGCACGATGCCCAGAAGGCCGCTCGAGAAGGCGATGCCGGCGATGCACTGCGCGTCGTGCATGTGCTTGCGGGCCTCCTTGTCGCCCGTGTAGCTCTTGGGGAGCCACTCGACGATCTCGCGCATGGCGTAGAGCGCGTTGGCGTCGGTGTAGGGGCTGGCGGCGGTGGAGACGTACGCCTCGATGGCGTGGGTGAGCGCGTCCATGCCGGTGTGGGCGCAGAGCTTGGCGGGCATGGTGTAGGTGATCTCGGGGTCGACGATTGCGACGTCGGGCGTGATCTCGAAGTCGGCGATGGGGTACTTGATGCCCTGCTCGTAGTTCGTGATGATCGAGAAGGCCGTGACCTCGGTTGCGGTGCCACTCGTGGAGCTAATGGCGCAGAACTTGGCCTTGGTGCGCAGCTTGGGGAGGCCGAAGACGACGCACATGTCCTCGAAGGTGGTCTCGGGATACTCGTACTTGATCCACATGGCCTTGGCCGCGTCGATGGGCGAGCCACCGCCGATGGCGACGATCCAGTCGGGCTGGAAGGCGGCCATGGCCTCTGCGCCCCTCATGACGGTCTCGACGCTCGGGTCGGACTCGACGCCCTCGAAGAGCTCCACCTCCATGCCGGCGGCCTTGAGGTCGTCCTCAAGCTCACCGAGGAAGCCACCACGGCGCATGCTCGAGCCACCAGACACGATCATGGCACGGCTGCCCTTGAAGTTCCTCACCTCATGGCGGGCGCCCTCGCCAAAGTAGAGATCACGCGGATTGGTAAAACGTCCCATGTGATTCCGTCCTTTCAAGGATCGAAGCTGTTCACAACGGTTCAGTATTCTATTCCATTTGGTTGGGAGACACGCGAAGAATAGCGCCGGCACGCGAGAGAAACACGCGCCGTCCGCGACCCGTCGCCTTGTCACGGTCACCCATTCTTGTGTGCAATACCACGGAGGTCCATAATGCTAGGTAACATACGAACCATCCGTTGGAGCGCGCCATGAAGAGTCTCACACGCAGAAGCCTCACGGCAGCGGGCATAATCTCGGCAGTCAACGCAGGATTGGTTGCCTTGGGGATGAAGGGTTGCAGTACTGCAGACAAGGATGAGTCCTTCGATCCAGACCGCAATGAGAACGTGGACGTATACGGACCACCGCCCGAAGACCTCGATGACGGGTTCAATCCTGCCAACAACGAGACCGTTATCGTCTACGGCCCTCCCAGCTGGTTCAAATGAACCCATCACGCACTTTGGTGGACCGCATCAAGACAGCACACCTGACCAAACTCACGGACTACACGCGCAAGCTGTATCGCAAGCCCGAGCTGCGCAAGCTCTTCTTTGAGCTCACACTGCAATGCAATGAGCGCTGCTTCCACTGCGGGAGTTCATGCACGGCGGCACGATGTGACGAGCTTTGCCTGGACAACTGGCTCGGCGTCATAGATCAGGTAAAGGCGGACTTTGGCACATCGAACATCCAGCTTTGCATCACGGGCGGAGAACCACTGCTCAACCCTGACTTCTTCGCCATACTGTCCCATGCGTACGCGCAGGGGTTCAAGTGGGGCATGACGAGCAATGCCACGCTCATAACACCGCAGGTCGCCCAGCGACTGGCAGACGTGGGCATGGGAACCATATCCGTCTCCATCGACGGTACGCGCAAGACGCACGACGAGCTACGTGGATTGCCCGGTTCCTTTGACCGCGCCATACGAGGCATCCAAAACCTCATCGACGTCGGTACGTTTAAGGCCATCCAAGTGACGACGGTGATAAACCATGGCAACATCGGCGAGCTGGACGAGATGTTTGGAATCATGGACAACCTCGACATCGACTCGTGGCGTGTGATCAATCTTGAACCCATCGGTCGTGCGCTACTGCGTCCCGACCTCATGCTCACGCCCGATGACTACCGACGGCTGTTTGACTTTATCCGCAACAAGCGCGCGCAGGGATTCCCGCTCGAGTACGGCTGCAGTCACTATCTTGGCCTAGAGTACGAGGCTGAGGTACGCGAGTGGTACTGGCTCTGCAACGCTGGCGTGTACACCGCAAGCATCATGAGCAACGGCGACATTGGAGCTTGTCTCGACATCGAGCGACGCCCAGAGACTATTCAGGGAAACATATTGCGCGATCGGCTGCGCGATGTGTGGGACAATCGATTTGAGCTCTTCCGGCATGACTTGTCCGACTCGTGTGCGGAGTGCCGTACCTGCGATCACGTGCGCTTTTGTCGCGGGGACGCACACCGTAGCTGGGACTACGACGCAAACCGTCCCTTGGTCTGCCTCAAGGGCACGCTGTTCTAAGACTCGTGAGGTGACCGGACACGCTCTCCTAGCGCACACCCCAAAACAATCAAGGGCGCCTCAAACGCTTTATACCAACAGGAAACGGAGACACGATGGAACAGGAAACGGAGACACGATGGCCAACACACAGACGCTATACCTCGCTGGGGGCTGCTTTTGGGGCGTTGAGGAGCTCTTCCGGCAGATTCCCGGCGTTGTGGAAACGCAAGCCGGCTATGCCAACGGCAACCTGACGCAAGACGTAACCTACCAGCGCGTCTGCGAGGGCGATACCGAGTTTCGCGAGACGGTGCACGTGGTATTCGACCCCGCCATCGTGAGCGCCGAGCGAATCCTGTGGGCATACTTCCGCATCGTCGACCCCACCGTGAGCAACCGCCAGGGAAACGACGTGGGAACCCAGTACCAAGCGGGCATCTATTGGGACGCAGCAGATAGCGAGCTCAGGGAGGTCGTGCGCCAAATCGTCGACGGGGAGCGAGCGCGTGTGGAAGCCCAAGGACTGCCGTTTTGCATAGAGGCGCATGAACTGCGCAACTTCTTTGAGGCTGAGGAATATCACCAGCGCTACCTCGTCAAGAACCCCGGCGGGTATTGTCATGTGCCGCGCACGGAGATGGATGAGGTGCTTGCGGAACTGACGTAAATCCATGTGCGGTAACGCAACCCGTAGTCTGCGCCGCATTACGTCACGATATGCGTGCGGGGCGGGATGATACGAATCGCCTTCGATCATCCCGCCCCGCAACGTGCTCACGCGTTCATAGCAACGACTAAGTCAGCAACCTAGTCCAAATCTTCTCCGTTGCTCTTGATGCACTTCTGATACCAGAAGAAGCTGTCCTTGCGGCTGCGGGACAGGTCGCCCGTGCCGTCGTCGTACTTGTCCACGTAGATGAAGCCGTAGCGCTTGCGCATCTCGCCGGTGCCGGCAGAGACGACGTCGATGGGTCCCCACCAGGTGTAGCCCATAAGGTCCACGCCGTCGGCCACGGCCTCCTCCATGGCGACGATGTGCTTACGCAGGTAGTCGATGCGGTACGGGTCGTGCACGGAGCCATCGGCTTCCTTCTCGTCGAAGGCCCCCAGGCCGTTCTCCACCACCATGAGCGGCAGGTGGTAGCGGTCGTAGATCTCGTTGAGGGTGATGCGCAGGCCGGTCGGGTCGATCTGCCAGCCCCAGTCGGAGGCCTCGAGGTAGGGGTTCTTGCCGCCCATGGTCATGTTGCCGGCCATCATCTCGGCGCCCTCGTGCGTGGTCACCGTGTTGGACTGGTAGTAGCTGTAGGTGTAGAAGTCAATCTTGCCCTGGGCCAGCAGTTCCTCGTCGCCCGGCTCCATCTTGATGTCGATGCCGTTCTCCTCCCAGAAGCGCTTGGCATAGAACGGATACGCACCGCGCGCCTGTACGTCGGAGCAGTACCAGTTCATCTTGCGCATCTGCTCGAGGTTCGCCCACTGGTCGGCGGGATCGCACGTAAGGGGATAGGTGAGGATGAAACAGTCCATGTTGCCCATCATCACGCCAGGATAGGTCTCGTGCACGTACTTGATGAGCTTTGCCGAGGCGAGGAACTGGTGGTGCAGCGCGTTGTAGCGCTCGTTGATGTCGTCCTTCACCTTGTCCATGGTTCCGGTGTAGCCCTGGATGGTACCCAGCGAAAGCGTGCAGCCCATGGCCATGGTGCCAATGTTGATCTCGTTGAACGTGAGCCAATACTTCACAAGGTCGTGGAAGTTGTCGAGCAGGCAC
This sequence comes from Atopobiaceae bacterium, assembly GCA_017513965.1. Taxonomy (GTDB): domain Bacteria; phylum Actinomycetota; class Coriobacteriia; order Coriobacteriales; family Atopobiaceae; genus RUG440. The sequence continues at coordinate 5,684 of JAFWMI010000073.1, read as the reverse complement.
TTGCCGTAGGTGTAGTAGAAGTCCACCAGCTCACGGCTTGCCCAGCCGTTGTACTTCTCGACAAGGTAGTACGGGAGCTCATAGTGGCTGATGGTCACGAGCGGCTCGATGCCGTGCGACTTGCAGCACTCAAAGACCTTGCGGTAGAAGTCGAGACCGGCCTGCAGCGGCTCCTTCTCGGTACCCGTGGGGAACAGGCGCGTCCAATTGACGGACATGCGGAACACGTTCCAGCCCATCTCGGCGAAGAGGGCGATGTCCTCCTCGTAGTGGTGATAGAAGTCCGTTGCCTCCCAGCTGGGATAGAGTGCGTTGGGATCGAACTCGGCGTCGATCTGGCGCGGAGTGTTGATGTCGCCACCGCGCATGTGGTCGGGAACGGACGCGCCCTTGCCGTCTACGTCCCAAGCGCCCTCGTACTGGTTCGCTGCCGTTGCGCCGCCCCACAGGAATCCTTCCTTCATCCTCATACTGCTTCCTCCTTGCCTTCCTTGCCTCATCCACTGGGCTCGACCCAGATTCCAACCCTTTTAGTATCGCCTTTGGTACGTCTTTGGTTCTACGTGATGTGCCTTCGGCGGGTGCATTTACACGCCGAGCGACACTGCGACGAGGATGTTGTAGTCGTCCGCAATCCCGTGCGGTTTGGGACGCCACGCGAAAGTGCGCGTGACAAGTCACCTATTACCTTGTCACATGCTCCCAGACTAGAGCTCTTTCTCCCCGGCCTTAAGAGCGCGTTTGTTCGCGTACATTCTTTGGTCTGCGCGCTCAAAGACGGTGGCGACGCACGCATCATCCGCGTATCTCGCCATACCGCAGGCGATTACGGTTCCACCGCTTTGGGACGCCTCCTCATTGTGGCGTCTCACTTCCTCGAGCAACACATCAATCCGCTCATAGTCCCTATTCCAGGCGATGACCACGAACTCGTCACCACCAACGCGGAAGACGGGACTGTGCTTAAAGATGTCGCAGATGATGGAGCAAGCCTCCCGCAGGCACTGGTCACCGGCTTGATGCCCAGCGGTGTCGTTGACCCTCTTTAGATTGTTCACATCGAATACCACAAGGGCAAAGGGAGAGCGAAGCCCTTCCGCAATCTTGCCGTCGATCCGCTCCGCCTCTTCCGCATACGCGTGCTTGTTCTTGACTCCTGTCAGGGAGTCGGTATTGGCCTGAACACGCGCCCTGGCGAGGCGCCTTCCAAACTCTTCTTCCTGCCTCACCTGCGCATCTATGTTGTACAGGCCAACGATAAGACGCGGACCCTCCTGCTCCTCCACCATGGCTGCCTTCATCTGAACGTACTTGGGCTGCCCTGCAACCACGATGCGGTAGCTCAACGTGTAGAAACCACTGCGTTCGACCTCCTGCATAACGTTGCTGCGCGTAAGAAGCGCCAAGATCCGTTGTCGATCTTCCGGATGCGCATACCCCAAGATTGCCTCTTGGAGTCCGGCAAAAAAGCCTGCGCCCTCGTCCGCCTGGTCAAAGACCTTTTGATACTCGTCTGTGGCACGAAAGATGCGATAGCTGCTCGTTTGAGGATCCACCACATAGACGCAGATGTAGTTGCCCGCTAGTGCATAAAGACGGGCATAGACGATGCGCTCCTCCTGCATGCGCTTCTCTGCATTGCGCTGCCTCATAAGCTCATCAACATCCCGGACGGCGATCACAACAAACCGCTCGTCGTCCTCCATGCGGGACACCCTCATCTGCACATACCACGGATCCTCCCCAAGAACCCGGCGATACGTGAATGCAAACACCTTGCTTTCGTCCAGCGCCTTGGTGAGGAACTGCCGATCCATCACTTGGACAAACGCCAACTGGTCCTCCGGATGCACATGCAGCTTGGCATCGCGTCTGCACTCATCAAAGAAGTGTGCGCCTCGCCGCGCCTCGCTCAGCACGCCTCGCTCGTCGTCCGTATGGAATTCGACGAACCCGCCCGTCTCCATATTGACGTAGTACAGCTCCGTATAGCCTCGTGCCAAGGCGTGAGCCAAGTGGTTGTATATGACGCCGGTTGCCCGTACCTCCTCGTAGGCCTCCCTTGTCGAAACGTTCTCGCGCTGGATACGAACCATGTCCGTTACGTCCTGACACATTCCCAGCAGGCACAAACGCCCGGACACGTCGATAAACTTGAGCTTGGTGGTTTGGAACTGCCGCTGGTTGCCAACCGCATCTGGCACGTCTTCAAAGAATGTGTATGGCCGGTCCATCGAGAGGGCCATCTCGTCGTCCTCAACAAAATGCGATGCCGTCACCGCGTCAAAGATCTCCGCATCCGTAAGGCCGACTACGCCATCGGGCGTGTCCTTGTGCGCATACTCCGCAAAGGCCTGGTTGCAGGTGAGGTAGACGCCAGTCTGAGCATCCTTGGTAAAGGTCATTCCGGGCATGTTGTCCAACAGGGCTGTAATCGATTGGTTGAGCTCCTGTACCTTCTCGGCTTCCTCAGGCTTGAGTCGGTATTTCTCTCCCTCGTCGTTGTTGGTTACGCCCAGAATGATGAACTCTCCTTCATCCTCATGAACCATCGTGGCCTTAAGGCTCACGGGCACAACCTTGTCACCCAAGAGAAGCCGATAGTTATGGATAAAGACGCCATTCTCCCGAATCTGGCGAATCATGTTCTCTTTAGTGAGAACGCGCAGGTGCCTTTCCATGTCTTCCGGGTATATCGCCTTTGGAGCATCCAGCCGCACGTCTTCAAAAAAGTCTTCGCCCTGCGTAGCCAAATCGAAGTCCTCGAAGCCATTCGACGGGTTGTATTGCGTGTAATGTCCGGTTGAGGGGTCAACCGTGTACAAGACGATATAGTCTGGCGAAAGGGCCGCGATTCTTCCAAGGGATATCTTCTCTTGCCGCAGCCGCTTTTGCTCTTCCTGCTGCTTCATGTAGGCATCGATATTGTTGATGCCCAGAATCAGACGGCTACTGCCCCTCATTTGGATAATCTTCATGCTGACGTAAAACGGCGTATTGGCATCTGCCAGACGATAGGTCATGGTAAACATGCCTTGGATGTCCAATTTGCGGAGCACGTTCTCCTTGGTGAACAGCGCCAGAAACTGCGCTCGGTCCGGCTCATACACGCGAGTCATGGCGTTTCGCCTTGCGGTAACAAAGAAGTCTTCGCCGTGCTCCTTCAACGACACCTTCTCGTCACCAATCTTTGATGAGTACTCTATGTAGTCGTTTGTGTTCAGATCAATTACGTAGATGCTGTAGTAGTCGGCCGCGAGCGCCCTGGCAATTTCTGCATAGGTCGTATGCTCGGTCGGCTCGGTAATGGAGAGCACAGCGACGGCATAGGACTCCCATCCATTCACCGGATTCTTCCCGATTGCACGCACAAAGGAACGAGCGATGCTGCCATCGGCCAGCTTCTCGTCCACGAACGCGCGACCTCCATTTTTGCGGCTCTGCTCAAGCGCCTTCATAAAGCCGGAGCCAAGACCCTCCTGCGGGACGGCATACTCCGTGTTTGGATCGGACAGGTCAAACAAAAAGGCGCGTTTGAAGAAGTCCCGGAAGGGCTGGTTATTGCGTACGAACCTCGCCGTGGCGCTATCGGCACTGACCTCCATAATGCCCATGGGCACGGTATCGAAGGTGCTCTTGATCACGCTGTCGTCCATGTTAGCCAAGAAAGACAGGTCAAAGAGGTTGACCCTACCCATGGTCCCGTAATAGACGGCCTCTCGTGGCTCCTCGAATCCGTCTTCTGCCACGTTCGCGTACTTCTCCAAGATTTGGATAGGCGGAACAGGTCTCATAAAGTAGTAGCCCTGCAGCTTTGAGCATCCGATTTCGCGAAGGAACCGTACCTGATCGGCTGTTTCCACGCCTTCGCAAACGGTATCGACGCCCAGCGAAGCAGCCATCTTTACCAACGAAGTCAGAACGATCTTGCTCTCGTCACGCTCGTCAAGTCGTCTCAAGAAGCCCATGTCGAATTTGATCAGGTCGAACTTTATGCTCTGCAGCACGTCCAGCGACGAATACCCGCTCCCAAAGTCATCCATCCATATTTGGAATCCTTGCTCGTGGAAGCGGTCTATCTGCTCGCGCATAAAGTCAAAATCGCTGCCCACGATGCTCTCTGTTATCTCGATGTTGATGAGCTTGCGATCCACCTGCGCTGCGTCGACCAGCGTGCAAATCTCCGAAACGAGGTCATACACCTCAAAGTCCGCACGAGAGAAGTTGATGGAGACGGGAACGGTATAGTTTCCAGCCTCCTCGTTGAGTTTTAGGTGCTTCAACACCTGCCGCACCACGCATAGATCCAGCTTGTGGATGAGCATGGACTCCTCCAGAACCGGAATAAACGTAGATGGCATAAGCATTCCACGCACTGGATCGTGCCAACGGGCCAGGGCCTCCACATCGCAAACCTTGCCATTGATTGATCGGACTATTGGTTGGTAGTACACCTGAATCCAACCTTCTTCGATCGCTCGATCCAGATTGTCGACAATTGCCTGGCGACTCTTCTCCTCTTCCAACATGCGCATGTCGAAGAATGAATAGTGGGACTCTGTACGGTTCTTCCATACGTTGGACGCCAACCTCGCGCGGTCGCACGCCACGTCGATTGGCACCGCTTCAATGCGATTTGGGTAGACGCCGATTCTGAGTGGGAGTGTCTTCCCTTCGTTGGCGACGGCACATTGGGCAATCACCGCGTCAAGGTGCTCCGTGAGCCCCTCCTCTGGCGTAATTGCAGCAAAGTGGTCCTGTGCGAAGCGGGCGCAGTTCTCTAAGCCAAACAGATTCGCCAGAATGTTTGCCACTGCACAGAGGAGACGATTGCCTTCGGCAAATCCGTAACGGCGATTGAAGCTCTTCAAATCCGTAAGGTCAAAGAAGAGTATGGCAAAATCGGTCTTTTGCTCCTCAAACCTAATACGACTGACCTTAGCCAATTTAAAGAAGGTAGCAATGCTCGGCAGGCCGGTCATATCTTCGTAGTTCATACCTGGTCCTCCTGCTCAAGAAGCAAAGCGGCACATGCGATTGTTCGCGTGGGATACCCTTCAATTCTCCACCATAGCTTATGGGCATGCAACGTTAATAAGGTGGGCGGAAACAAGTGCCCTCAGCTACCTATAGCTTCCGCATTTATCTGTAACCACGGAGGGACAGTCCCCGTTTGGCTAATGGCCGCGCTATGCCACGGGGGCGTCCCAGCGCGGCACGGCAACCCCAATCGTGCGCTCGAGCGCACGCAGAATGACCTCGTGATCAAGGCCGTCGTGCAAGCCGCTCACCGCGATGGTGGCAACCCATGCATCACCTACGCGAATGGGGAAGGCACCGCAGGCAGGCACCTCTTCCGGCACGTTCGCCCATATCTGGTCGAGGGTGCCCGCTATGGCACCCTCTAGCTGCGCCCATGGACTTGCATGCCCCGCCTTCAGGGCAAAGCGACGCTTGCCGTCGGCAAAGAGCAAGTTACGCTCTTCCTTGTCGTCGGCGACCCACTGGAACATGCGCACGCCATCGGACTCGCGCGTGATGGTTACGCTGTAGCCGCTCTCAAACGCAGGCGCCAGCGCAACGGCAGCCATGCCCAGCTCCAAGGCCTCAGCGGCACCAAAGCGCCCGTAGCGCAGCACGCGCTCCTGCCCAAGCAGCACCTCCTGTGCCGCTTGAGCCAACTC
>JAFWMI010000005.1 GCA_017513965.1 Atopobiaceae bacterium | reverse complement strand
GCTCATTGCGCACGGGATCCATAACATTCGCGACGATGGCCTCGAGGTCAAACGAGCCGTCATCTCCGTCTTGGGTAAACGCGGACTGAACGCGATGGAGCACCTCCACAACGTACATGCCGTCGGACGAGTAGAACTGGCTACCGTCTATGTAGAGCGTGCCGTCGCGATAGGAGAAGTCCAACTGCAGGAGCTCGTCCCAACTAACGCAGCGCACGGCGCCGTCCTCGTCCTTCATATGGATACCCGAGGTCGCAAAGGCCAGACCCACCTTGCAGCTGCCAAAGACCGTGGTGTCCAAGATGTAGTAGATGCTGTCGTCACGCGGAATGCCAAAGAACTTTCGAGCCGCACGGGCCTTCTCTTCCACCCGAGCTCCCCAGAGCGAGCCGATGAGCTCATTGCGCACGGGATCCATAACATTCGCGACGATGGCCTCGAGGTCAAACGAGCCGTCATCTCCGTCTTGGGTAAACGCGGACTGAACGCGATGGAGCACTTCCACAACGTACATGCCGCCGGACGAGTAGAACTGACTACCGTCTATGAAGAGCGTGCCGTCGCGATAGGAGAAGTCCAACTGCAGGAGCTCGTCCCAACTAACGCAGCGCACGACACCGTCCTCGTCTTTCATGCAGATGCCCGAGGTCGTGAGCGCCAGGCCCACCTTGCAACTGCCGAAGATCGTGGTGTCCAGAATGTAGAAGATGTAGTCGTCGTGCGGGATGCCGAAGAACTTACGCGCCGCACCAGACTTCTGCTCTACCTCGGCGCCCCACAGCGAACCGATGAGCTGGCCGCGTACTGGCTCCATTACGGACGCAACGATAGCCTCGAGGTCGACTCCACCGTCTTCATCGCCCTCGTCCCCGTCAAAAGTGCCATCCCCCTGGAAGGCAGCCCGCTCGTTGTCGGGTAGCAGATACACCGCACCGCAGTACGGGCACTTGGCATGGATGCCATCGCCCATGGGTTCCACCTCACCCATGCATTGCGTGCAGCGTTGCGTAAGAAGCTCCATCGTCCTGTCCTTTCTGCGCCGACCCAAACACTCAGGGCTTTACGCGGTGCATACCCTCGGTTTTCGTCCGTCTAAACCTATCGCCATACTATACCAAACGGGAATTTCGGTCTGATGTCCCAAGGCAGGACGCAATTATGAGCGCTTTTACAAAAAAGGCACGCCCCATGCGAGACGTGCCCTCCAATGTTGGATTGTTCCCGTTTGCTATGCGTTGATCGCGGGATCGAGCGCGGCATCCTCTCGACGCGCCGTAGCCTGCTCCCAATCCCTCGTGCCGACGAACACGTCGCTCTTGTACGGGTTGACGCCGAGCTTCTTGGCACGATAGACGATGTAGGCGATGGCAGCTACGTTGACCGCAAAGGCCACGATGGCAATGGCGTTGGTGATGCCCGGGTTCTGCAGCGACACGGTGCGGAACATGGACTCCTCCTGGAACCATGGGAACACCTGGGCAAACATGCACCACGTGGCCAGCGTGTTGGCGCGGTTTTGGATCCAGCCGCCCTTGTTCCAAATGGCATTGGCGACCGTGGGAGCCAGCAACAGCGCAAAGCCGCAGAAGAAGGAGTGCGTGGGCAGGCAGTTGTAGGTGTAGCAGAAGTTCCAAATGTCGTAGGCAATGATGTAGACCCACGTCATGTCGGGCCAGAGCATGTCCTCCTCGTTCTTGCCGGCATAGACGCTCCACCAAGCGGTCATGCAGAAGATGTTCACCAAGCCAGCAAGGCCGTTGAACAGGTTGTTGATACCGCAGAGCTGCCACACGCCCTCGCTCGTGAGCCACACCGGTGCGCCTATGGCCGCATACTGCTCCAACCCGCTGCCCGCCTCCACGATGGTGAAGTTGCCGGAGACAAAGTGCAGGTAGCTCTCAAAGTCCGAGACGACCGCAATAAGGATGTTGATGGCAACGATCACGAACGGGAACGCACGGAACCAGTGAGCCTTGCCGAGCTTGCCCCACTTGTACTTGATGGCCATAAAACCAATGCAGCCGGTAAGCGCCGCGTAGACCTTGGCGTAGTGGAACCATCCGTTTTGGTATATGTGAGTGGGGTTGGTAAGGGCCCACTCTGCACCGTTTGCCACGCCAAAGCCAATGGCGATGCAATAGATGGTCATGAGGATGGGCAGGCCCACAAAGAAGACAAGGCCGCCAAGCTTGCTGCGACGCTCAATCTCGTTGGTAACAATGAGCCCAACGAAGACCAGCAGCCATCCGAGCCACTGGATGGGCGTTGTCGCGTTGAACAAAAACATTTGAGTTCCTTCCCTCGTGCAAGTATAAACAATGAACTGATTATATGCCTTTCCTCGAACGGGGTAATTGGCGTCAACCGCGAACGATGCTGAAGAACACCTCGTCGAGCGCCTCCCAGGGAACCTTGTGCGGAGCGACGGCTTCTTGTGCGCGGGCATACAACGTTTCGTCCTCGCTCGATATCCAAGCTTCCAGTTCCTCCATGCGGGCAACCTCGGAGTGCTCCTTGCCAGCTGCCTTAACCTCGAGCAGCTCCTCCACCAGAGGCGTCATGCGGGTTGGCAGCTTTGCGCCCATCAAGTCGCGCAACAGCATGGGTGCCGGGACACCCTCATCAAGACACCAGCGCGTGGCAAGCAGCGCCCGCACGATGTAGAGATACTGCTTCGCGCCGACCTTCTTTCCGCGTACGTGTGTCCGTACGTTCCCTCGTTCCATGCCCAAGTAGTGGAAGGCGCTCGCCTTGGGCGAGAAGCACCCAGTGGCGACCTCACGAACTTGGGCGAAGGCGGCATCTTCTCGATACACGATGGGAGTTGCGAGCCATTCGAAGACCGTCGGGTTGGAATTGCGCATAAGGCGCAACAGCTTAACCACATCCCAGCCAGTTACGTCGAGCACCTCGTCCAGACGCCACTCAATGGTGTCGCGCTCCTCTTCGAGCCTCAGATAATCCCACATGGGCCGCACATACACAAAGCGCACGTCGTAATCACTGTCCTCAGATGCAATGCCCCATGCCCTGCTACCCGACTCCACCGAGAACAGAACGCGCACACCGCGCTCACGCTCAACCACCTCGAGCTCGCGCTGTATGGTATTGCGCATACCTTCCACCCCCATTCATAGCATGCCAGTTAGCTACTCTAGTTTGCCCGCACGACGCTTCACGCGCAAGCATTTTGAACTAACCAATTGGGGACTGTCCCTCTTTGGTTCGAACCAAAGAGGGACAGTCCCCAATTGGTTAGTTCAAAATGCTTGCGCGTGAAGCGTCGT
>JAFWMI010000072.1 GCA_017513965.1 Atopobiaceae bacterium | reverse complement strand
GCAAACCGTACCAAGTAGGTAGGATTCACAAGGTGAGAACGTTCGATGCGTAGCTCAACCATCTCTTGGCCGTTTGCAAGGGGAGTGAGGGTAACGTGGGCCTTCGCGTTGGGCGTGTTGAGCGTGTAGCGGCTGTTGTCGAGTGGCGTAAGCGACTGTCCCCACATATGCTGTCGCTCGATCCACTTGCGAAACTCTTGTCCCATGGCATCCATTTGATCCCCATATGCTGTTGGCGATGTTTGGAAAATGCTGTTTGCGCACCTCCATTATAGGTTCTCCCCGCACGTTTTCCGTTGCATGGGTGGAACTCTTTCGCTTGCGGTTATTGCCTGCACTGTGTTCCATTCCCGTGTGATTGCATGCCGCCCTTGTTACTTGGAGAAAGTTTGGGTAAAGTCTTTGCAGGAGGTTCTCACATGGCAACATACGTCTTTTCCGACGTACATGGGCATCACAAGACGCTCGAGCGCTTACTCGAGCGGGTTTCGCCATGCGACGAGGACGAGATTTGGGTACTCGGCGATATGGTTGACCGTGGTCCCGATCCCGTATCGGTTATACGCACCTGCCAGAGCTTTGCCCACGGCCACGTGCTCATGGGCAACCACGAGGCCATGATGCTGGACTTTATTCACAATCCTACCGACGAGCTCTCTGCCTTCCAATGGGAGATGAATGGCGGCTATACCACGCGGGCAGGGTTGGTGCGGCTGTCGGAGTTTGAGCTGTTGGACATCATTGACTGGGTGGAGGGCCTTGAGCTCGGTGCGCACATCTCGGTGGGCGGTCGAGACTACCTTATGGTCCACGCCGGTTTGCGGCCACTCAACTTCTCGGCGCGCAGTCGCTGGACAGACGTGACGATGGATGCGCTTTTGCGCTACCAGAACACCGAGGACCTGCTGTGGATTCGTGACGAGTTTTGGGGGCAGCCAACGGGTTTTGTGGACGAGCGTGGATTGGGACCCATCGTGATTGCGGGTCACACACCCGTGCCCTACGTAGAGGAACTGGCCGATACCTACGACCGTCCCGCGCGAAACATCGAGGGCGAGTGCCAAATCATGCATTTGGGGGCCAGCGACGCGACGGGAGGCATTGCCGACCGATGGGCCATAGACTGCGGCGCGGCTGGCGGTGCCGGCTGGGGCAGGATTGGCATGGTGCGCCTCGATGATGGCATGGAGTTTTATGAGGCCGTATTGGAGGGCGAATAGCCGTCCTCCAATTCGAACTGGCCCCATTGCCTGATAACCGCCTAGAGCCTTATATGACGTAGCTGTGGCGGCATGCCGGGCTGCTCGAGCGGGGCAAGGTCGGGGATGAGGAAGTCCTTGGCGACGAACGTGCCGTTCTCGTATTCGTACTCATAGATCATGCAGTTGCAGAACGTGTCGATATGGACGTTGCTATGGTCCGAGCAGTTCATGAAAAAGTGGATGGAAGACCCCGCATGGCTTACGGCGAGCACGCAGTCGTGCCCGGGGCGCTCCATAATGTGTGTGAGCGTTGTGCGCATGCGCTCGTCCACCTGCTCGTCTGACTCCCCTCCGTAGGGAACGAAGAAGTTGCCGTGGGGTGCCGGGGGATTGAGGCACTCGTCCTTGCCCTCAAACTGACCAAATCCGCACTCGCGTAGTCCCTTGAGGCGCTCGTAGGGCATCGCTTTGCCGTACGCCTCCTTCGTGGCAATCTCGAGGGTGTCGGAGCAACGCTCGGCAGTTGAGCAATAGGCGTGGGTGAAGGTTACGCCACGTTCGGCGAGGAGCCGTCCCGCGGCCTTGGCCTGCTCTATGCCGCGTGCCGTGAGGGGAGAGTCGCACCAGCCTTGGATTTTGCATTGAATGTTAAAGAGCGTCTCGGCGTGACGCATTACATATAAGATTCGTGGCATGGTTTGTTGTACTCCCTTCTAGATTGGGTTACTCCTACGTTACCATGTAATGGTCCAATGAGGTAAGGGGAGAACAATGCTCACGGTTTACGATCCGCTTTGCGATGGTCTTCGCGATCCGTGCGGCATAACGGGGGAGCCTGTACTGTCGTGGCGTTTGGGGTGTGACTGCCCTGGCGCTCGGCAGGCTTCGTGTCATGTTGTGGTGACGTCGCTTACGAATGGCGAATGCGCGTGGGACTCAGGTGAGGTATGCACCGCCAACAGCTTTGTTACGTATGCGGGCAGAGAGCTGTGTGTGGGGGAGACCTGCACGTGGTTTGTGACCGTAACTGACGACGATGGCCAAGTGGCGTACGGTGTTCCCGCCTCCTTCGTGGTGGGCCGTGCCGGTGACGTTGCGCAAAGCCCCTACGGACCACAGCGGTTGGGATGTGCATGGACATCGAGCGAGCGGCTGGATTGGCAACTGGAGCAGACGGGTGACGACGTACGGCTGGACGGGACGTTTTGGCGCGACCTGCTCGGCGTGCATGTGGAGGGAGCGCTCGTTGAGGTACGCCCTCACGTCCCAAGCGAGCTCTCGTTTGCGCAAGGGTGCCTGCTTCTTGGGCGTGGGCTTCTTGTGGTGCGCGTGGAGAACGACGGGGACGCAACGCGACTGGGCGTATCCCTTCCGCCCGGCATGGTGGGAGTGCTTGCACTTGGAGACGAGCGTCGGGAAGTTGTGTCTGGAAGGCACTCGATTACGGGCTCCATGGCTGAGCGCCACTAAGGGTGTGCACTTGCCGTAGAATAGGCAAGAGAACAAAGGAGCAAGCATGGACCATAACACCATCAAACTCGTCGCCGTCGACGAGGACGGAACGTTTTTGCGCGATCACGTTCACTACGACATCGAGCGCTTTGAGCGCGTGTGGCAGCTCATGCAACGTCGTGGCGTGCGGTTTGTGGTGGCAACGGGCAACCAATGCTATCAGGTGCAGAACCTGTTCCCTGCGCACACGCTGGAGATGGGCATCGTCTCTGCCAACGGAGCGTACGTGCTTGATGGCACACAGGAGGTATATGCGGCGCAAGCGTCGCAAGAGGCCGTGTCCCTCATGATCGATGCGGTGCATGCGATGCCCGAGGTGCCCTTCTCGATGCTTGGTGTGGCGGGTGCGTATGTTGAGCGGGGAACCTCTACGGAGTTCTTTGACGATATGGCGCGCTACTGCCATCGCCAATACTGGGTAGACAGCTTTGACGACGTGGACGATCAGATTTTCATGTTCTCGTCCGTGGTCGATGCCCGTGAGGTGGGGGCATGCATCGAGCGCTTCCGCGACATCGTGGGCAGTCGCATGGACGTGGTTGGATCGGGTGACGGATACTTTGACGTGGTCTGTCCGGGGGTGAGCAAGGCCACGGGCCTGCAGACGCTGCTCGATAGGTGGGGCATCGCGCCAAGCGAGTGCGTTGCCTTTGGGGACTCAGACAACGACCTTGCCATGCTCGAGCTCGTGGGCACAAGCTACGCCATGGACAACGCCCCGCAGAACGTAAAGGATGCCGCAGGGCACGTCGCGCCGTCTTGCGTGGACGACGGCGTGCTGGTGGTGCTTGAGGAGTTGCTTGGGTAATGGCGTCAATGGGAATTCGTGAGACGCTCGTCTCGCCAAGCGCGCGAGCAGCCGAGGCACGCACCTGGCTCACGTTGGACAAGGCGTCGGATTATGTTTGCGGCGCGATTGAAGTGGTTGCGGAGCCAGACGGATGGTCTCGCCCGCGGCGGTTCTTAGCCTCACAGACGAGGGCGCTCTGTAGCTGCATGGCTTGGCACCCCGGGCTCTTTCGATCGATGGCGCAAACGACTGCAGGCGTGTGTTTGCGCTTTGCAACAGATGCCACGGAGATTGCCCTCGCCGTGCGGCTGGACGATGAGTCCCGGGGTACGGCGCGCGTGTTGGGTCCCATAGACAAAGGACGGAGACGCAGGCCGCATGATGGCGTTTCGGTCGTGGTGGACGGCAGGCCCGTGGGGTGCGTGATGCCTGAGCCCCTTGGAAGGGTGCTCCCTTGGATCGAGCAGTCCATGGGACTGGAGCTCGCGACCTTCTCGCTTCGCGACGCAAGCGTGGACCCCAGCGACGAGATTGTGGCGATTCCCGGATTGGGGAAGCGGCGGGAAGTGTGCGTGTGGCTTCCCTGCTTACGCGGTTGTGTGGTGCGTGAGCTCTGGACGAATGGAACGTTCGTGGAGCCGATGGCCAAACGGGCCAAGCTCTTGGTGTTGGGCGATTCGATTGGCCAGGGTTTTTGTAGCGACGATCCTGCTCAAACATGGGCGGCGCTGCTCAGCGAGCGACTCAGCAGGGAACTGTGCAACCAGTCCGTGGGCGGGCAGGTGTTCCAGCCCACCATGATCACCGACGATGCGGTCGATGCCGTGTCGCATGTGATCATAGAGCTGGGGCTCAACTACCGTTGGGAACGGTGCGCGCCCTCTCAGATTATGGCCGATACCCGTGCCTTCGTACTGGGTATACGACGTACGTATCCCAATGCACGTCTCTGCATCCTTACTCCCACGTGGTGCGATGAGTCCGTGGCTCCCTCGCTGTATCCGCAGGGCCTGATAACGGCAATGAGTGCGTTGGAGGATGCGGCAAAGGATTGTGAGGCGTGCTTTGTGAGTGGGCTTGAGTTGCTCGATCACGATGACCGCATGCTGGCAGATGGCGAACACCCCAACGCCGCCGGCCACGGGCAAATTGCTAAGCGCCTGTTTGAGGTGCTTGATGAGAAGGGATGGTAGTCCCGAGCGCGAGGATTGGAGCGTGAGAACCATGGCACAAGAGGCGTTTTCCAACAGGAATGGTACGGTGAATCCATTTGCCCCGCACCTCTTGGGCAAACTCTCTCCTCAGGCAAACGAGCAGGTTGGGCGCCTCGTCCTTGGCAAAGAGCTCAACCCGTATGCAACGTTGGCAGACGCGGCGTTTCGCCGTGACGAGAAGGATCGCGACCGCGACACGATTCTTCGTCCCGCCTACGTGAGGGACGCCGAGAAGATCATGCACATGCCTGCGTACAATCGTCTGGCAGGTAAGACTCAGGTGTTCTCGTTCAGGGCCAATGACGACCTCACGCGGCGTGGTTTGCACGTGCAGCTGGTAGCGCGCGTGGCGCGCGACATCGGCTATGCGTTGGGACTCAACCTCGACCTCATCGAGGCGATCGCCTTGGGTCACGACATTGGCCATACGCCGTTTGGGCATGCGGGAGAGCGCTTCTTGAACGACGTGTTCCACGAGCGCACGGGCAGGTGGTTCTTTCACAACGTCCAGAGCGTGCGCGTGCTGGACGTGCTGTATGGGCGCAACATAAGCATACAAACGCTCGATGGCGTGATTTGCCACAATGGCGAGTTTGAGCGGCAAGTGCTGCGCATGAGCGGGATTTCGAGCGTGGCGGAATACGATGCCATGGTTGAGGATTGCTGGGTGCGTGGGGATGCCGCCATACGGCATTTGGCACCCATGACGCTTGAGGGTTGCGTGGTACGCATCAGCGACATTATCGCCTATGTGGGAAAGGACAGGCAGGATGCCATTCGGGCGGGCATAGCGACCGAAGACACCTTTGACGATGGACTTGGCGGTGCGTACAACGCCTGGGCGCTCAAGGCGTTCTCTGCCGATGTGGTAGAGCATAGCGTGGGGGAGCCTCGCATCGCCATGAGCGAGGAGGCCTTTGCCGAGATGCGGCGTGCCAAGCGCGAGAACTACGAGAAGATCTACAGCGTGAGCGAGGTGGACGGTGAGTTTGACCGCGGCATGGGCGAACTCTTCCGAAGGCTGTATGACCGGGTGATGGACGACCTCGTTGCCGGACGTACCGAGGCGCCGGTGTTTAGGCATCATATTCGCTATGTGGACCAGTGGCTAAGTCATTATGGCCACTCGTACCATTGGCAAGAGGATTTGGACCTCACGGCTGTGGATTACATCGCGTCCATGACGGATGACTACTGCATGGCGTTGCTTGAGTATCTGTTCCCAGGGTCCAGACGCCTGTTCCCCCGTCGCGAGCACTTCTAGCGCTGCCATAGAGGGGGACAGTCTCTTTGCGTTCTGCCCGTTGGACGATCCTCCAATCGCACCGGAAAAAAACGAGAGAAAATAGTTGACACTGGTTAACTAATCTGGTTAACTATGGTTAATCCCAAGCGGACCAGTAGGAAAAAGGAGCACTGCTTACGGCACAAAGACAAGAGGAAGACCCTCTCCCTTCCAATTGTCGAAAACGCAAATCCCCCCCTTGTATGCGAAGTGCCTCTCCCCGTAAGCCTGCTCTCCAGATCCGCTCGGATGCCTCTCCCTTAGGCGGCCCATTTCCCCGATGGGCCGCCGTTCTTCTGTCGGCCTTACGGTTTGTCGCACAAAAAAGAGGCGAGGGCGCTGCGTGCGTCCTCGCCTCATAAT
>JAFWMI010000071.1 GCA_017513965.1 Atopobiaceae bacterium | reverse complement strand
TACATCTCAGACGTTAATGATTCGCCAAACGCGATTGACGTAGTGCCGTGTGCAGAGTCACCAGCTCGGTCAATACTCATGCTAACGCCCATGGGTAGTTCAAACTCGCCTGACGTAACCTTCGCGTCCATGTTGAGATCCATGTGGCAGTTGTCCTTGTTCTCCTGCTTGTTATACCGCTCCAAGAGTTCCATGGCGGTTGTTGGCTCGGGATCTGGAGCGGGTTCAGCAGGCGTCGACTGCGCACCACCACAACCGACGAGACTGGCAAGCACTAAGGCTCCCGTCGCCACGGAACAGCCAATGCGGCTCAGCATCGTACTCATATGCGTTCCTTTCCACGTATCGAATGCCTAGGAATACTATATGTAAATGAGCCATAAACAAGCATCAGTATTAGGAGAACGACCGTAGGATTTCTCTAACCGCATAATACTGCACATGTGGTTAGGCATTCGTACGTACACAACGTACAACAAGACAAGTGCCATCCGCATTGAACGTGAATAACGCAAGATCCCAATCATCCAAAATTGCGTCAATCTCTTCTATACGGTCAGACTCGATATTGCTTACGATATAACGATACATGATGCCGTCTACGGTTGTGAACCGCACCTCATCTCTTATGCCCAACGTACCAAGGCGTCCAAAATGCGTCTCATAGCCCTCGCCGCAAATAATGAGGTCGTTACGTGTTGCACTTCCCTCGTAACATCCAGGGCTTTTCTGTAGCGACTCGTTCGTGCAGCTGCTCGAAACAGGGAGCTCCAATTTGAGCGAAGGAAGCGAAAGCGTGCCCACGTACGCATTGCCGTCCACTACAACCACAGCCGACTTGGACGTCTCTTCTTCCGTATGGCTCTGAGAGGCAGGAACATGCGAGTCGGGGATCTGTTCACGTATCTGCGTGAGTATCTGTTCGCTTGCGACACCCGCCATAACGTTTTGGGACGCCCTGCTTGCGAGTATGCCCGCAGCTACAACCAAGAGCATGACACCTGCCAAGAGAAGAGGCCCAACTGATTTGGCCTTTCTTGTGGGGGAACCGCTTTGGCCACCATTCTCCATTGGTCACGCTCTCGACGTTGCACTGCGACGCAATACGAGGCCGAGTATGGCCGTTAAAACCCCTGCGACAATCACGAGGACTGGCGAAACGGTTTGGTCGCTCGTTTGAGGTACGCGCAGAGTGATGTGGGAATCGTCGCCAGAGGAATACGTTCCTGAGGTAGAGCCGCCCGAGCCATTAGATCTATCTGAGCCACCTGAGCCACCTGAGCCGTTCACGCCACCTGACCCCTGCGTACCCATGCTGGAACCGTTGCGATCATCGGCGTGATCGCTACCGTCCGATTCTGCATCGCCTACGGTCCACGTTCGGTCATCGGTGCCGTTGTCGCCAGGAAAAACGGTTTCAATATCGGGATAGTACTCCTCCGGATTGATGGTATGAGGATCATGCCCAGGAGTAGGATCTTCTTCTGTGCCAGGGGTCGTCTTTTTTGGTACGCCGGGCTTTGGCCTGGCATCGATCACATACTCGCCATTCTCGTCGGGGACAGACATGAGGAAGGGATTTACCTTGCGGCCATCTTCCGAGAGCACCGTTTGAAACAAGAGATACAGGCCTTCGGGGACTTCTGGGAAGTCGACAAAACCGCCCGCTATGGGACTTACCTCCATCGGCTCTATGCCTTGCGTGAGAGCTTCTTGCTCTAAGATGGCAGCAATCTTCGCGTTTTGCCGATCGAGCTCTTGCTTGCTCATGTTCGGAATATCAGCGACGGTGGGAGACGATGCAAACTGGCCACCAGACACATCATAGCCACCGCGACCCACATGACTGACTGACGCGACGCGATAGAGGGCAATTTCACCATCCTCAAGTCGGTCTGTCCCTTCGTCATCGTTGCTCATGTACATTATGATGGAGCCCATCTTTTCCTCGTAGGCATTCGCGCGCGTGGCGGCAATCGGCATCACAAGAAGGCACGCCACAACCATCCACGTCAGTGGCCAAAGCCGTTTGCTCATGATTCGTCCCCTTCCCCGGAGGATTCGTTGGTAACCTTGCGCCTGGAGCGCCGTAGGCGGAACCTCTCCTCAGTATTTCTTAGGTCCTTGCGACGCCGTGCGCGTTTGCCTGTGGCAATCATGACCCAAACAAGCGCTATGAGCAATACCGGTATGGCCATAATTGACGCTACCAAATACGGCTTGATTTGTACCGCGTCGGCCAAAATGGTATAGGCTCCCGGCACATTGTCCACGCGATGACCGCGGACCAGCAACCGATGTGAGTTCACGCCGTATGGCGTGCAGGTTATGAGTGTGAGGTAGTCTTGCTTTGGGTCGATGGCAAGGTCGTCGAGCTCGGCAGGCAGCACGATGTGTATTTGATCCACCTCATACGTCAGCGTGCGATCAAGCACCGTTACGGTAAACAGGTCGCCTGTTTCCATAAGGTCCAAGTCCGTAAAGAGGCGTGCGCTGGGTAGGCCACGATGACCCGTAATACAGCAGTGCGAGCCTGTTCCGCCAACAGGAAAACTTGTTCCCGCAAGGTGTCCAATCGCTATTTGCAGAATGGAATCGCGCGTATCGTGGTATATGGGCAGCGTGATGTTGATCTTGGGGATGTCCACATAACCCATAATGCCCGTACCCGTTACGTCGAGAATCGATTCGTATTGCTTTTTCTGGGCGTCCGTCATACTCCAGAGCTGGCCTGTTTGCGCCAGCTTTGCGTTGTACGCCTCTGCCTCCGCAAGCATACGGTCTTGTTTACTGGTGTCCATCTCCGCAACGGCGTGTTCGTATGAGGCAATCGCGTAGCTTTGGTGCATGGTGTTCCACCAGTCCGATACGGTAGGATACAGGAGCATGCCCAGTCCCACCAATCCGACCAGAACGATTACGAACGTCGAGAGATTTTTCCTGAGACGACTCACGGCACCGTCCAAGCTAACAAGACCCAATAGGCGTCCCCGTCGCCATCAACTGCGACAGGGACGCAAAAAACCAGCTTACTCGGCCTGTGCGCGACGCTTAACCACAAGCGCAACGGCAGAGCCAACTACCAGAATTCCACCAACGACGTAC
Organism: Atopobiaceae bacterium; assembly: GCA_017513965.1. Classification (GTDB taxonomy): domain Bacteria; phylum Actinomycetota; class Coriobacteriia; order Coriobacteriales; family Atopobiaceae; genus RUG440. Next base: position 726 of record JAFWMI010000071.1, on the reverse strand, counting down.
AGCAGAGTCGTGCCCATGCCACCGGATGCGGGAAGCACCACGCCTGGCTGATTCTTAATAGTCGAGGTCAGCGTTGCTAGCGTAACATCAGACTCCATGGTAAACGAGTCACCATCCGTGCCGGAGAGCTCAGTAAGCTCTGGCACGTCACCATCCGTATGGGTGGCATTAATCTCAAACTCAATGGGATCTATAGTGTTATAGCCGGCAGGTGTCACAATCTCCGTCAGCTTATACCGCCCATCGTCCAGTCCATAGAACGCGAAAGTACTACCGCTGGTATCACCAGTCTTGTATGGGTTATTTACATCGTTACCAGTATGTAATTCGGTTACATCAACCCACGTGTCGGTGCTTGCAATGTATTTTTCTAGCGCAAAGTCGGCACCAATTAACGGCTGCTCCTTCTCGTTAACCTTATTGAATACTGCCTTGTAGGTATATACGACATTTACGTCATATGCACTTGAATTGAGATCAGAAGGTGATGTGGGGTTGTTGGAGAAAATAACGCGGTGCTGATTTTTATTGCCCGTTGACCCAATGAGTGCATGAGTGTTCAACGTTGCGGTGTACTCAACGCGAATGGTGTCTTCTGCTTTAAGTTCGGGATGGGTCTCCTTGAGGTTTCCGCAGTCATACGACCAAATCGTACCGTTATCGTATGCCGAGTTTAGCGTTACCTCTTGACCGTCAACAGTTATCTTGCTGCCGGTAACGGCGGTG
>JAFWMI010000070.1 GCA_017513965.1 Atopobiaceae bacterium | reverse complement strand
TGTCTTGTCGAACACGACCTTGCGCAACTTGCCCGCCTGTTGCAACACGTCTCCGTCCTTAATAAGGATGCCCTGCTCGGCACCCTTGCCCGTACCCACCATAACGGCCGTGGGCGTGGCAAGGCCCAACGCACAGGGACACGCGACCACAACGACCGAGACCCCCGCCATAAGGGCATGCTCGAACGACGAGCCCGTTATGCCACCTGTTGCCGCCGCATATGCGAGCCACCCGAGGAAGGTGAGCAGGCCAATGGACAGAATCCCCGGAACAAAGACGGCGGCGATGCGGTCGGCTAGCCGCTGTATCTGCGGCCGAGACCCCTGTGCCTTCTCCACCATCTCAACGATGCGGCTCAAGGTGGACTCTGCCCCCACATGCGTTGCTCGCACGACGAACAAACCGTTACCGTTGATCGTGGCTCCCGTAACCTCAGAGCCCACGGTCTTCTCTTGGGGCATGGGCTCGCCGGTGAGCATGGATTCGTCCACCGAGCTCGAACCCGACACCACGATGCCGTCCACTGGCACCTTTTCTCCTGGCCTGACCTCCACGAGGTCTCCCACGCGCAGGTCGTCCACGGGAACGTCGGTTGTCTCACCGTTGCGACGTACGTGGGCCACCTTGGGCGCGAGGCTCATCAGGGACTCAACCGCCTCACCTGCTCGTCCCTTGGCACGCGCCTCGAGCATCTTGCCGAGCTGCACGAAGGTTATGAGCATGGCGCACGTCTCGAATGGAGCCATGACCCCAACGGTGCTGGGCGAGAACGTGACGTAGAGCGAGTACGCAAAGGCAATGCTCGTTCCCACCGCCACAAGCGTGTCCATGTTTGAGGTATGCGCCTTGAGCGCTCCCCAGGCACCCCGATAAAAGCGCAGGCCTGCCACAAACTGCACGGGAATGGTAAGCAGCATGCAAACGACGTTCATAACGAGCATCATCTGCTCATGGGTATGCTGTGGGCCAAAGACCGCCGTGGCCAACGGCATGGTGAGGTTCATGCCCCAAGGCGTCATGCACACAATCATGACCAGCGTCGTAAGCACGAGCGACATTACGAACATGCGAAGGTCATGGGCTTGCTGGGCCGCTTCTCGAGCACGCCGCTCGGCATCGAAGGCGTTCCGGTGCTCCTTGGGGATCACCGTCGCACCGTATCCCAATTCTACAATGGTTTGCACCACCTGCGCCATGCTCGTCACGTCTGAGTCGTAGGTCACCGTTCCGTTGTTGGCGGCAAGGTTCACCTCGCACGACCCAACACCGTCCATGCGCCCTACCATCTTCTCTATAAGTGCCGAGCAATTGGCGCAGTGCATGCCCTCAATCGCAATTCGCTCAGTAGCCATCAAGTGTCTCTCCCGCTATCCCGCAATAACCTCCACGCTGCTGCCCTCGGCACTCGCCTTCACCTCAATGCGTTGCTCAATGCGTTTCTCGAGCTCTTCCACGTGGCTGATGATCGCAACCAAACAGTCGCCAGAGGCGAGGTCGGACAGCACACGCATTACCTGCTCAAGCGAATCGGGGTCAAGCGATCCAAATCCCTCGTCTATGAACACCGTGTCCAAGTGCATGCCTCCGGCACGTTGCTGCGCGTAGTCCGAGAGTCCAAGCGCCAACGAGAGGGACGCTTCGAACGTCTCGCCGCCCGAGAGCGACGATACGGGACGCTGCTTGCCCGTTGCATAGTCCACGACGTCGAGCGAGAGTCCGCCCTTTCCCCTGCGCTCCCCCTCCGTGTTGCGCACAAGCTGATAGTGACCGCTCGACATAATCGAGAGACGCCGATTGGCGCAGATGACGATCTGGTCAAAGAAGAAGCCGAGCACGTAGCGCTCGAACGAGATGCGGTTTATTCCTGTTGCCTGGCCTCGTGCGATGCGAGAGACGCGATCGGACGCCACCACGGCTCGCTCAAGTGCCGGTAGCTTGGCGGCAACGCCACGCATCTCCTCCACGGTCTGCTGATTCATGGCAATGCGGCCCTCTGCACCACGTACCTCTTTGTCCGCACGTTGCTCAGCCGCCTGTGCCACCATAAGCGCCCGCTTGGCCTTGGCCGTGCGCGGAGCCTCATCGCCCTCCGTCACGCCGAGTTCGGCAAGGCGCGCACGCCGCTCCTCGAGCACAGACGTCGCTGCCGTTTGCTCGGACAGCGCCTTCTCGTATGCGGTTCGAGCCAGCGTGAGCTCCTGCTCGCTCTCTACGCGATGCCGTCTGGTGAGCTCGAGTTGACGCTCGGCCTCCTCGCGGGATGCGTGGGAGAGCATGCCGGCAACCTCGTCCACACGTGTCTGCTCGGTTGCCGCATCAGCCACGGCCATCTCATAGGCACCTGCCAGCGAAACCAGCTCTCTGCGGACGGCGCCGAGCCGTTCCTCGCTCTGTGCCAGCTGCGTCCTCAGCTCAGTGAGCGCGGCAAGCTTTCGCTCCAGGACCAACATGCGCTCCCTGCTGCTAGAATGCTCATCATCTAGGCTCTGGCGCAGCTCCGCTATCTTTCCCATGGCGACACGCTCTGCTTCCGCGCCCTCTGCAGGCATTCCCTCCAGGGCATCACCCTGTCCCAGCAACGCCCTCACCTCGGCCAAACAAGACGAGGACCGTTCGCTCACATGCGCCTTGAGCGTGAGATAGGCGTCCTGCGCCCCCTGCAATGCATCCTCGCAGCTCCGCTGACGCTCGCGCGCCGCCATGAGGGTGCTTCTGTCCGGTGCGACGCTCGAGGCGGCTGCAGGGTGGGGATGCTCGGTGGAACCGCATACCGGGCACGGTTCTCCCTCCACGAGAGACGAGGCGATGAACGCAGCGTCGTCTGCCACGAGCACGTGAAACAGTTCGTCCGCCTTGTCCCTTGCCTCCTGAGCCGCAAGCTGAGCCTGTGACACCTCGTTTGCCCGCACGCGCACGTTCTCTCGCTCGCGCACCAGCGTGGTAAGCGCCTCTGCGCACTGTCGCGCACGTGCCGAGCGCTGTGCGATGTCGTCGCACCGCACGCGCGCACGCTCAAGCTCACCGGCCACATCCTGCGCCACCGAGAGCTCCACCTGCGCGTTGGCTACCTCAGATTCCAAATGCGCCCGCTCGTCCTCGAGCTTTGAGCGCTTACCCCCAAGCGCATCCGCCTTCCTGCGTGCCTCATTGGCCTGGGCGCGCCTACGGTCAAGCTCCTCGTAGCGCGGCAACGACTTGACGAGCTCCTCCTCCTGCACCAGTAGCGCGCGATGCTCGGCCTCGTAGCCTACGCTTGCATCGTCAAGCGCCTTCTTGAAAACCTGTACATGGGCGTTGGCACGCACCAGTCTACGCTTCGCCTCTTCGGTTCCCTCCAGGGCCGAGATGGCTTCCTCCGCCGCCTTGAGTCCATCGCGCGCGGCTATGGTTTCTTCGCGGGCACGGTCACGCGTCTGGATGGCTGCCTGGACCTCATCGCCCTGACGGCGAATGATCTCCTCTGCCGCCTCGATGCAATCCTGCGCGCAGAGCGCTGGGTTGTTTCGATTGAGCACACGCTGCACCCGATCGTGCAGCTCCACAATGCCCCTGTCCAACCGGCTCACGCAGCTCGTAAACTCGGACCTCGCACGTTCGAGCCGTTCCTGGGCCTCACGCGCCATGCGGGCGAGCTCGGAGGCAAACTGCTCAAGCTCCTCGGTACCAAAGATCTTGCGCAGCACAACCTCTCGCTCCGCAGGATCGGCGCACAGCAAGTCGCGGAACGCTCCCTGCGCAATCATCGTCACCTGTCGGAACTGTCCGTAGCTTAGTCCCAGCAAGTCGATGATGCACTCATTGACGGCGCGCGTGTTGCTGCCAAGTGTCACATCGCCCGTCACGAGGTCTGCGACCGGTGCCCTGCTCACCAAGGACGAGCCATCGTCCGCTCCCGCACGCCTGCGTGCCAGCATCTGTTGCGGCCGCCGCGTAACCGTGTACGTCCTGCCCGCATGCTCAAACGTGAGCGACACCTCCGTGGGTGTCTCTGCGTCCGCAAAGTCGCTTCTGAGCGTGCGAACGTCTCGGTCGCCGGAAGACTCACCAAAGAGCGCATAGGCTATCGCGTCGAACAGCATGGTTTTTCCAGAGCCCGTGTCACCATATATGAGATACAGGCCATGATCACCAAAACGAGAGAAGTCGATGGTCACTTGCTTGGCATACGGTCCAAATGCAGACATCCTCAGTTCCAATGGCCTCATGCCTCATCGCCTCCTCTCGATACCCGCTCAAAGACATCGTCCACCAACTTTTGCTCATCGTCCTCGAGCGGCTTTCCCGCCTGAGCCTCAAAGAACTCTTGGAACAGCTCACGCATTCCCTTTTTCAAGTCAATCTCTTCGGGCGCCTCCGCAATGCCTGCGGCACGCGTGATGGCGTTGTCGAAAGTCACCTGCTCCAAGTTGGGCCATACATGGCGCAGCCGAGCCACCACATCGATGGGGTCGTCGTCGGTCACCACGGCATGCACGAAGTCTTGACGCATGGCCTCGTCCTCTTGGGAGCCCCTGCGCACCAGCTCTTCCACGCTGCCGCGCTCCTGCCTAAAATCACGAAGTGGCTCCATGGGGACCAGGCGATACTTTACCTGCGTTCTACCGTCGACCTGCTTAATGCCCACTACCGCAAAGCTCTTTTGCTGGTTGATCTCGGACGAGGAGAGCTTGAGCGGACTGCCTGCGTAGCGCACCTCGTCCCTGCCCATGCGCTGGGGACGGTGGATGTGGCCCAAGGCCACGTAGTCAAATCCCTCAAACACCCGGTAATCGACGTTGTCGAGCGTGCCCAACGAGAGGTGCTCGGAGTCACTCCGTTCCGGGGAAACGCCCGCATTGGTTACGAACTGATGCGCCACGCACACGTTGGGGCGTTTGGCAAACGCATCATGCTGGCGAACGACGTCGAGCACGAGACGAAGTGCCGTGTCGTAGTTAACGACCGATCCCGCATCCATTCCCTGCGCCTTTGCCCAAGCCCGAACGTCGGCGGGACGCACAAACGGGACGAGCCAGAAGTTCACGTTCTCCACCACCACGGGTTCGAGCTCGCCCGTCAGTTCCCCTGCGATGTGAACGCCCGAAAGCGCAATGAGATTCGAGCCCATGGATAGACGCGCGCCCGAGTCGTGGTTTCCACTCACCACCAACACGGGCATGTGACGTCTTGCCATTTGCGTAATGAAGCGGTCCCACAAACGCACGGCAGACTCTGGAGGGTTGGGACTCTCGAACACATCCCCCGCGATGACGAGGGCATGTGACCCGGATCGCTCAACAAGCGCAGAAAGCTGTTGCAACATGTGCTCAGCGTCCGGCTCTAGTGACATTTGGGCAAGTTTGCGACCAAGATGAAGGTCCGAAGTGTGAACAAAGCGCATCTATGTCCAATCTATCGTCAACGCTGTTGGCATGAGTATAGCGGAGGCGCACCATAGGCACGCCTCCGCTTTTAACCATAAAAAGAGGTTTATGCAACGAAGCTACTCGCCTACCGAGAATGAGCCAGGGTTGCCTTGGGGGTCGGTGTTCCAGTCCCACATCTCCCATGGCCAGTTGTAGGAATCCCACGGCCATGACTGCTGGTTTTGCTGATGCTGGTCGAAGTACTGCTGGTACTCCTCCATCTGTTGACGCTGCTGTTCCTCGGCCTCGCGTTGCTGCTCCTCTTGGAGTTTTTGCAATTCCTCGTCGGAGCCAAGCGTCACGCGCACGGTCTTCTCCTCGCCGTCGCGCACAAACGTGACTTCCACTTCGTCGCCCACCGCGTATGAGCGAACGGCCAAGATGAGACCGTCTGCCGAGCTCACGTCGTGATCGCCAATCTTCGTTACGATGTCGCCCACTTCGATGCCGGCCTTGGAAGCAGGGCCGTCCTCGGTGACTTCTGCAACATAGGCACCCTGGTTCACCGAAAGATGGTTGCTCTGCGCGTTCTGGGCATTCACCGTACTGCACGATACGCCAATAAAGGCATGCGTCACCTGCTCGCCCCTAATGATCTTTTGGGCGACGTCCACCGCATAGTTTCCAGGGATGGCAAACCCTATGCCGGCGAACGACTCCATGCCTGCGCCGTTTGAATAGAGCGTGCTTATGCCCACCAACTGGCCCTTGTCGTTGACCAAGGCTCCGCCCGAGTTGCCGCCATTGATGGCCGCGTCCACTTGGATGAGGTTGGTGTAGATGGTGTTGCCGCCGGTACCGGTCATGAGCGTGTTGCGATAGAGTGCGCTCACTATGCCCGAGGAGGCAGACTGGTCGAGCCCCAACGGACTACCCAGCGTCATAACCCAGTCGCCCACCACCAATGCGGACGAGTCGCCAATTTCCATGGGCGTGATCTGCGTGTCGCCAAACTCCGCCTTGATCACCGCAATGTCGCTCGACGCGTCCCCGCCCACGAGCGTGGCGTCGTAACTCTGGCCGTTCATGGTCACCGAAATGGCTTCGGCGTCACCCGCCACATGCCAATTCGTAATAATGTTTCCATCGGTGTCCAGAATCACGCCCGAGCCAATGCCTGTTCCCTCACTTGAGGTCACGTATACCGACACCACCGAAGGAAGGCACTTTGCGGCGACTGCCTGCGACACCGTCACGTCCTCGTTCGCCGTGGCGAGATTGATGGTTTGGCCGGCGGAGGATTCCGTCGTCGGCCGTGCGGCACTTGCCGCACTCGTGGTCCCGCCAACAACACCGGTGCCCATGAGCACGCCTATCAGCGCAGCAGAAACAGCCGCACCTGCCACGGCGCCTCCCACCACGCCTTTCCACGAGCCTCCGCCGTTGTTCCGGACCGGCTTTTCCTGTGCGACCGTCACGTATTCCCGAGGAACGCGACGCTGTCTTGTCGTTTGCTCTGCTTCCCGCGGGCTGTCGTCGTTTTGAGACCCTGGAATGGGGGGCGTACCATTTCTATATGACTGAGCCATGTTCCATGCCTTTCTAAGTCACCTGCGTCTTGCTCGTTTTGTCGCAAGGCACCTCAAAGAATGTACCCTCCCGCGCAAAAAAGGTAACCGATGTTTCCCAAGTTCCACAACTGAGAAACAAGGCTTTTGGTTTTCTTAATGTGATGAGGGCAATGTCCGCCTAGTGGTCCTAGAGCTTGAAGAGGTAGCCCACGCCACGCACGGTAACGATGTGCGCTGCCACCTGCGGACCCACCTTCGAACGAACACGTCTGATGTGAACGTCCACGGTGCGCGTGCCGCCGCAATACTCAAAGCCCCACACACGATGTAGGAGCGTCTCGCGCGAATAGGCACGCGAGGGATGCGTGGCGAGGAACGACAGCAGCGAGTACTCCATGAGCGTGAGGTCCACTGGCTCACCGTCAATGTACACCTGATACGTGGCGAGGTTGATGGTCATGTTGTCGACCGTAACGATGTCTGCCGGGGCGCTTTCCTCTCCCGGCCAAAGCAGGAGCTTGCTGCGCATCTCAAACTCGGCCGCACCGGCAGACGCCAAGATGAAGTCGTTGCGTCCCTGTACCGGCATGCGCAGGCTCGAGAGCTTCTCTTCGTCCTGCACAAGCAACATGGGAATAAAGCCGTTGTCCGCCACATAGGAGTCAACCGAGTTGAGCGTGTCCTCGTCGAGCCCGGCGGTGTCCAAGATTATAAGATCGAACTCATGGCCAGACGAAATGGCCTGCGAGAAGGTGTCGGGAAATGCCAACGCAATGGAGACGTCCAGTGAACGCGAGAGTTCGCGCATACGCTCATGGTGACGAGAAAATCTGGAAAGGAACAGGATGTTCTTATGGTGCATCGGGCAAAGCCCCCCGTATCGTCTGCCGTAGGTTCGTTCTCAAAACTCTAAAAAGGCATAGTAACACATACCGACTTCGCAACTCGGCACGTTGTAACAAAACCCACAGTAGACTTATGGTACGGAAGGGATAGCCCTTCCGTACCGCTCATTTATCCAATGCTTCCCAAGAATTGTGCTGTGCGCTCGTTCTTTGGATGGTCAAAGACTTGTTCGGGCTTGCCTTGTTCCACCACCACGCCGCCTTCCATGAACACCACGCGGTCGGCCACCTCGCGGGCAAAGCCCATCTCGTGAGTCACCACGATCATGGTCATGCCGCCGTTCTCGGCAAGGTCACGCATAACGTCAAGAACGCCGCGAACGAGCTCGGGGTCAAGTGCGGAGGTGGGCTCGTCGAAGAGCAGGATGTCTGGATGCATGGCAACGGCACGTGCGATGGCAACTCGCTGCTGCTGTCCGCCACTCAGCTGGGCAGGCTTAAAGTCGGCACGATCCAAAAGGCCCACGGCGTCAAGTTGCTTGAGCGCCTCTGCCTCGGCCTCCTCCTTGGACTTCTTGAGCACCTTGGTTTGGCCAATCATCACGTTGCCCTTGGCCGTGAGGTGCGGGAACAGGTTGAAGCTTTGGAACACCATGCCCAGGTTCTGACGCAGCTTGTTGACCTCGGTCGTATGCAAGCGGCCCGTAATCTCCTTGTCCTCAATAAGGATGTGGCCGGCCGTGGGAGTCTCCAACAGGTTGATGCACCGAAGCATGGTGGACTTGCCCGATCCGGACGGTCCCAACACGCACACGACTTCGCCAGGCCATACCGTAAGGTTGACGTCGGTGAGCACCTGCGTCTCGCCGTCGAAGGTCTTCATGAGGTGTTCGATGCGCACGCATGGGTGCTCTGATGGCTCAAAATGGTGCTTGGTGAGCGTCTTGTCTCGCTCGTGGGCGGCAAGAGCCGCTTCGGTGGCGTCCATTGCGGGCGGCACCGCCTCCGCCATGCGACGCAGTTTGATGGCCTCACGAAGGTTGTTCCTACCGGGCATCAGCAACACCTCCAAAGACCTTGTTGTTGGTGCGGAACGGAGCTGCCAGCATCTCTGCGAGCGAGGGCTCTACGGCAATCTCTTCCTTGCCGTCTGCCAGCGTCTCCTCTTCCACCTCTTCCTCAACTTCATTCTTGACCTTGGGACGCGGACCACCGCCACGTTCGGAACGAGCCATGCGCTTCTCGATGGTGGTAACGACCTTGATAAGCGGCAGCGTAACGATGAGGTAGAAGATGGCCGCCGTCACATACGGCGTCATGTTGCCCGAAATGGACGTGAGGTTCTTGGAGAACATCATGAGCTCCATGACGCCCACCGACGAGAGCAGCGAGGTATCCTTGAACGCCATGATAAAGTCGCTGGTGACCGTAGGAATCACGCGACGGACGGTCTGGGGAAGGATGACGTTTACCATGGTCTGCAGGTGTCCCATGCCCAGACTCGCCGCAGCCTCGTACTGACCCTGCGGAATGGACTCAATGCCTGCGCGGAAGATCTCTGCCAGGTAGGCTGAGGAGTTGATGGCCATTACGATGACGCCAAGGACGTTGTTATCGATGTTGATGTGCATCATGGGCAGGCCAAAGAACATGATGTAGATCTGCAAGAACAGCGGCGTGCCGCGCAGGATGTTCACGTACACGATGGAAATGGCTCGCACCAGCCTAAACCGGCTGATCTTCATGAGGGCAAACACAAGGCCGAGCAGAATCGCGAATGGGTACGCCGCCACAACGATGCCAAGGCACACGAGCCAACCCGGGAACAGCGCGAACAGTGACGTAAGCACGAGCTGCGGCTTGAAGAACATGCCTAGGAAGGGATTGGAGTTCCACGCCTGCACCCATGGCTGCTCGTCGAGGTGGTTAACCATCTGCTGCAACCACGTATTCTCGATGGTGGTGATGGGCTTGGACGGTTGGAGGTCCTTGGTTTCTCCCTTTGCGGTCGTGTAGGTTCCCCCAACGACTATGTCACCACCCGTGGGGGGAAACGACATGCCCTCTATCTCCAAACGCAGACGATAGCCCGGCTCAGCCGATTGGGACAAAACGATGGTTATGCTCGGTCCGTTGGCCGTTGCCTCGCCCTCGATGGGCGTGCGATTCAATCCCTCGAGGACCGTCACCTTGGTGCTCGATCCGTCAAACGACGCTCCCTCTGGAAGCGAGAGCGTAACGGAGTTTATCTCTTCGCCCTTGTCGACAGTACCTTCCCACGTGAGACGCGTGGCAATGCCACCAATCACGCGCTTGCCACCGTCCTCGTTGGGACGTGCCGTGGCTTTCTCGGTTGTCATGGCCAACGCGGTTGAAGGAAAACTCCCGCTCGCTAAGACCATGGCAGCCGCCAGCACCAAGGCCCCGACTAGCCTCTTCCATGTTTTGACCATGAATCACTCCTCCTGCTTACCAAATACCTCAAGGCAGTAAAAGCCCGCGGAAGGTTCAACCTCCCGCGGGCAAAAGCTTGCGTTACTCCTCGGGAACGTCGGCTTCGACCATCCACTTGTCCCAGATCTTCTGCAGGGTACCGTCGGACTGCATCTCGGCCAACGCACCGTTAATGGCCTTGGTGAGCTCGGGGTTGTTCTTGGACACTGCGATGCCGTACTGCTCGCCCGTCGCGATCTCTTCCAGAATGGTGAGGTCGGTAAAGGAGTCGGAGAGGTTCTTCTTCGCCACGGGGAGGTCCACGACATAGGCATCATAGGAACCCGTGGAGACACCGGCAAGGCCAGCCGAGATGTCGGTTAGGGGGACCTTCTCGGCATCGGGGAGGTTCTCCTCGATCCACGCATCACCGGTCGTACCGGTTTGGCAGGCAACCTTCTTGTCCTTGGCGTTGAGGGTCTCGGCGGTCTCCTTGCTGTCGCTCTTAACGATAAGGGCGAGATTGGACTCAAAGTAGGGGTCGGAGAAGTCGATCTCCTTGGCACGGTCGTCACTGATGGTTATGCCTGCAATGGCGATGTCGGCCTTGCCGCCCTCCTTGATGGTGGGTACGAGCGAGTCGAAGTCCTGGCTGGGCAGGAACGAGCACGAAAGGCCAAGGCGCTTGGCGATCTCGTTGGCAACGTCAATGTCGTAGCCAATGGGTTCGGTGGAACCCGCCTCGAGGTACTCGAACGGCGCAAAGCCAAGCTCGGAGACGCAGGTGAGCGTGCCATCCTTCACCAACGTGTACGAGCCCTTGGTGCTGGTGGCAGCACTTTCGTTTGTGCTGCTCGTCGAGCTGCTCTCGGTTGAGCCGCCTCCGCCGCAACCGGCCAGCACCAGCGCCACGACTCCAAGCACGCAGGCAAAGAGCGCAACGATCGAACTTCTCTTCTTCATTCCAATCACTCCTTTTTTGCAGCTTGCCGGGGCGACCATTCGCCCCGGCTACAATCCGTTGATTCGTGGCAAAGTACCTTACGAGCCTAGGCGAGCCACTTGTTCATGAGCTCGTCGATGGTGCCGTCAGACTTGAGCTCGGCAAGTGCCTTGTTGAGTGCCTTGGTGAGCTCGGGGTTGTCCTTGGACACCACGATGCCAAACTCGTCACCCGTGGCGATGCTCTCGAGCACCTTGAGGTCCGAGTAGGACTTCTCGATGAGGCTCGTTGCCACGGGCAGGTCGCACACCATGGCGTTGAGGGAATCGCTGCCCTCCTCAGAGGACTGCACGCTGAGCATGGCGGTGGACGGAATCATGGCAACAACCTCGGCGTTGGGGAGGTTCTCCTTGGCCCACGCCTCGCCGGTGGTTCCAGACTGGGCGCCAATGCGAATTCCCTCGGTGTTGAAGTCGTCGGTGGAAGTGGCTTCGGTGTCAGCTTTGGTCACAAAGCCGATGTTGGCCACATAGTAGGGATCGGTGAAGTCAATCTCCTGCTTGCGCTCGTCGGTAATCGTGAAGTTGGCAACGCCCACGTCGGCCTTGCCACCCTGCTTGATGAGCGGAATGATGGCATCGAAGTCCATCTTGGGCAGCCACACGGACTCAAGGCCCATCTTCTCGGCAACGGCCTTCATGAGGTCGACCTCGAAGCCCTCAGGCTCGGAGGTGCCGTCTTTGTAGGAGCTGAATGGCGGGCACTCCATGTCGGACACGCTGATGAGCTTGCCGCTTTCCACCAGCTTGTAGCCGGCGTCCGTCGAAGCGGCAGTCGTGTTCGCGGCGTCTTCGGTCTTCGCCGCAGAACCCTCGTCCTTCTTGGCGCCACCGCAGCCTACCAAGGCAATGGCGAGCACGAAGGCACACGCGAGTGTTGCGAACAGACCGAACTTGGCATTCCTTGTCATTTGAGATGTCCCTTCTCTTTCTCAAGGCGGAGGTCTGGGCACCCACTGCCCAGCTACCTTCCGCTCGGCCAGGCTCCCGCCCGGAGGTCTTACGGATGGAGACCTAGTATGCACGAACGATGAATAATTCATTCACTGGATGCAGCCAATTTAACAGATTGGCTATGTGGAACGGGGCTTTGTTGCACGGCCAGAGGCCAACGCGGTCGCAGAATCGCACGTTTGCGGCGCGCCAGCGCCTGCAGGTACACTGTTCGCTGAGCCCAAAGACCCAGCTCAAATGGATGACCGCCCACGAGAGGAGCCGCTATGATTCGCCCCATGCAACCAAAAGACGCGAGCGCCGTTTGGGAGATGTTTCAAACGGCGCTCAAGTACGACTGCACGCTAGACATGGTGTGCCAGCGTATCCAGAGCCTTGCACATGATCCCGAGCACGTTGTTTGGGTGCTCACGGACGACGCCGATTCGCCACACGCCTTTATTCACGCGCAACGATACCGCACGCTCCACGATGAGGGAGGATACAACGTCATTGCACTCGCCGTCATGCCCGACGACCAAGGCAAGGGACTGGGACGCGAGCTGCTCACGGCCTTTGAGCGATTTGCCAAGGAACAAGGCGCCGCGTACCTGCGACTCAACTCCCGTGTTGAGCGCAAGAACGCGCACGCCTTCTACGAACACCTCGGCTATACCTGCGACAAGGTGCAAAAGTACTTTAAAAAAGCCCTCTAGCGACTAAAAGCCCGCATAGTAGTGGCGCTTCTCCCAGTCGGTAATGGTCGTGCAGAACTCGTTCCACTCGCGACGCTTCTCGCTCACGAGGAAGTCACAGATGTGGTCGCCGAGCGTCGTACGCATGAGCTCGCTTTCCTCGAACGCCTTAATCGCCTCGCCCAAGGTCCGCGGTAGATGCGTGCGACCCATCTGCACCATGTGCGCATCCGTCACATCGCGTCCGGTGTACTCAACCGGCAGAGGAAGCTCGTCTTCGATGCCCTTGATGCCGGCGGCAATCGTCGCGGCAAGCGCGAGATAGGGGTTGGCCGTGGGGTCGGGGTTTCGCAGCTCGATGCGGGCAGAGAGGTGCTTCCCCGGCTTATGCGCGGGAATGCGCACGAGTGCCGAGCGATTGATGCGACCCCACGTGGTGTACACCGGCACCTCCCCGTTGGGGACCAGGCGCTTGTACGAGTTGACCGTGGGGTTGGTGACCAAGCAAAACTCCGGTGCATAGCGCAGGATACCCGCGATGTAGTGATGGGCAAGCTCAGAGAGGTGGTAGTCCTCGGTTCCCCAAAAGAGGTTTTCGCCATCCGTGTCGAACAGCGACTCGCACAGGAACATGCCCGAACCAGAGCATCCCGCCAGAGGCTTGGGCATGAACGAGGCGAACAGGCCCTGCTCGTTGGCCTCCTGCTTAATGACCAAACGAGCCGTCATAATGTTGTCCGCGCAGCACAGCGCCTCGCAATAGCGCAGGTCAATCCCGTTTTGCGAGGGGGCGTTGGAGTGATACGAGTACTGCACGGGAATGGACATCTTCTCGAGCATGAGCGTGGTGGAACGGCGAATGTCGCGCGCCGAGTCGTAGGGCGTGAGGTCAAAGTAGCCCGCCTCGTCCACGGGTATGGGCTCTCTGTTGTCCCCAAAGTAGAAGTACTCGAGCTTGGGGCCAACGTTGGGAACCAAGCCCTTTGCCTCGGCCTCCGCCACCACGCGCGAAAGACAAGAACGCGGGTCTCCCAAGAACGGCTGGCCGTCTGGGGTGCGTATGCCACAGAAGATGCGTGCCACGCCGCTATTGCTGGGACGCCATGGCAGAATCTGGAAGGTCTCGGCATCCGGGAAGGCCAGCATGTCCGACTCCTCCTGGGGCACGAAGCCCGCCACGGATGAGCCATCGAACCCGATCCCCTCCTCAAATGCCTCCTCCAGCTCGGCCGGTGAAATGGAGAACGACTTGAGATTTCCCAGCACGTCGGTAAACCACAGACGCACAAAGCGGATGTCGCGCTTCTCGATGGTGCGCAACACAAAGTCAACGTTCATATCATTGCTCATGAAGTCCCTCCCCAACACAAGCTGGCAATCGCTCCGTTGATCACAGGTAAGAACATGGCACATCGTTGTTTCGGAGTTGTTTCGTCTTTTGTGTACGTCCGGAATCGTCACGTACCCGAAAAGAATCACGTTCGATCCCGTCTTTGCGACAAGTCATGCCATAGTATGGCGCGCTCGCGGAAAAGCCCGACAATAGGGGTTTATCATCGTGCATACTTGTGGCATGAGGGCAGAATCACTGCCGACTTCTCGAGAAAGGACCATACCAATGGCCGACGACAAGCTTATGCATCTTGTACTTATCCGCCACGGCGAGTCTGAGTGGAACAAGGCTAACCTGTTTACTGGTTGGACCGACGTTGACCTTTCTGAGGCCGGTGTCCAGGAGGCTCTGGACGGCGGCAAGGCCCTCAAGGACGCGGGCTATGACTTCGACATCTGCTACACCTCCCTCCTCAAGCGCGCCATCCACACGCTCAACAACGTGCTGTTCGCCATGGACCGCGAGTGGCTGCCCGTCATCAAGAGCTGGAAGCTCAACGAGCGTCACTATGGCGCCCTGCAGGGCATGAACAAGGCCGAGACCGCCGCAAAGTACGGCGACGAGCAGGTCAAGATCTGGCGTCGTTCCTTCGACATCCCCGCCAAGCCCCTCGATCCCGATGACGAGCGCTGCGCCCAGAAGGCCGAGAACTACCGCGACGAGCCCATGCCCGAGCGCCTCCCCTACACCGAGTGCCTGAAGGACTGCATCGCCCGCGCGTGGCCGTACTTCCAGGACGAGATCGCCCCGCAGCTCAAGGCTGGCAAGCGCGTTCTCATCGCCGCCCACGGCAACAGCCTGCGCTCCCTCGTCATGATGTTCGACAAGCTCACCCCCGAAGAGATCCTCGAGGTCAACATCCCGACCGCCGTGCCTCTGGCCTACACCTTCGACCAGGACTGGAACGTTGTGGAGAAGAAGTACATTGGCGACCCCGACGTGATCGCCGCCAAGATCGACGCCGTCGCCAACCAGGGCAAGGCCAAGAAGTAGTCACACTCTGCCCAGAGCAACGAGTGGGGGACACGCCTCTTCGAGGTATGTCCCCCATTTGCGTCCTCCCAGACTCCCGAAGAGCCTGCAGCCCTTGATGGAGAGGGGTCTTTTGTGCCAGAGAATAGCGTGATACGAATACGGAGCACCGATAGCGAGATACACCATCTGTATGTTGGTGGTCCTGGTGCTGAGGACTACAACGATTTTGTGTACGCAAAAAAAAGGCTACGTTTCGCTCTCTGGAAGACTTTTTGCATGGGGCAGTTTGCTATCTTGATGAAGCATACGACTTGACTGATGACGCTGATAGTTATGAAAACTACTACCGCGATATGGGCTATACCAAAGTAGAAGCACCCCAGGATAGCTTGCATATATCAGGCCTCAGGCGATGCGCTGCTGGCAAGGGCCATGCACAAGAGCCGGTACTTGTCACCATTGAGGGAATTGTCTGCACCGTGAATATTGGTCCTCAGGAATGGAACTACCATACGTCGATACTGGAGACGGCGACCGACTATGTATTCTATATATGGGGCACAACCGGCTGATGCCGTCTCAAGCAGAACACACCGCGTACAAGGAGCTCTTATGACACGCACCGACAAGCCCATCCTCGTGTTCCAGTCGGACTTTACCTATGCGGAGGGGGCCGTAAGCTCCATGTATGGCGTCGTGAAGTCGGTTGATCGCGAGCTGGAGATCTTTGACGGAACCCACATGATCCCGCGATTTGACATATGGTCCGCCAGCTATCGCCTCTACCAGAGCATGCCGTTTTGGCCAAAGGGCACCATCTATGTGAGCGTCGTGGATCCTGGCGTGGGCACCAGCCGACGGGCCTGCGTGGCCAGGACCCACGACGGGCACGTGATCGTCACCCCCGACAACGGCTCGCTCACCCACGTGCTGCAAAGGATTGGCATAGACGAGGTGCGCGAGATAGACGAGCGCGTCAATCGGTATCCCTTCACGCGCGGCACTTCCGTTTTTGCCGGCCGGGATGTCTTTGGCTACACCGCAGCCCGGCTGGCCAGCGGCATCATTGACTGGGAGGAGGTCGGCCCGGCCTATCCTGTGAATCAGATCGTAACCTACCGCATACCCAGTCCTTCCGTCGCAGGCCAACAGGCGCACGGCATCATCGAGATTTGCGACCCAAACTTCGGCAATGCCTGGAGCAACATGGAATGGCGCATGCTCGCGCAAATTGGCTTGGACTTTGGGAGCACTGCCCACGTGCGCATCGCACACCAAGACGACACGGTGTTTGACCAAGACGTCCCCCTGGCACGGAGTTTTGGGCACGTGCCAAAGGGCACGCCCGTCCTGTACTGCAACGAGGTTATGAACGCGTCTCTTGCGTTGTCCCAAGGCGATTTGTGCCGCACCTACGGTATTGGCTTTGGCGTCGATTGGACCATAGAGCTTGCTTCTCGGTAACATCTCGTGCGCACCATGCGCCGAAGCAGGATGCGCATGCTATAGTGAGAACTATATCACCGCCCATGAGAAAGGCATGCACCATGCAGACGTTTGTCGATTCCGTCGTTACCAGGCGCCAGGTACTCTCACTGGGGTCTGCGCTTGTTGCCGCCGCCAGCCTTGCCGCCTGCGGAGGAGGCAATAACGCCAACACCGCCCAAGACGCGGCAAGCACCGACGACATAAAGCAGCTCACCATAGAGCCCGGCAAACTCACCGTCGCCACCGGCGAGCCCGCATACGAGCCATGGGTCATGGACGACGAGCCCGAGTCGGGCAAGGGCTTTGAGGCCGCCATCATTTACAAGGTCGCCGAAAAGCTCGGCTTCGGCTCCAAGGACGTGGTGTGGGTGCGCACCACCTTCGAGGAGGCGTTCGCCCCCGGCGCGCACGACTGGGACCTCAACATCCAACAGGTCTCCATCAACGAGGACCGCAAGAAGGCCGTCGACTTTACCCCCGGCTACTTCTTTCCCACCCAATCGATCGTCGTGCTCAAGGACAGCCCGTATGCCAAGGCGAAGAGCCTCGCCGACCTTGCCGACGCCACCATCGCGGTACAGGTTGGCTCAACCGCATACGACTACGTAAAAGACCTCATCAAGGGCAAGAGCACCGAGGGCATCGAGCCGTTCAACGACAACGCCGACGCCGCGAAGGCAGTTGCCAACGGCCAGGTGGACGCCATCGTTACCGACACGCCCGACGCCGTTGTGATGGCTGAGTTTGGCCAGATAGAAAACGGCGTCGTCGTAGGACAGATTGCCGGGACCGAGGACGAGTTTGGCCTCGGCATAACGCTCGCCAAGGACTCGCCACTCACCAAGGGGGTAAGCGACGCAGTCCAGGCATTGCTGGATGACGGCACCATCGACAAGCTCGTCCAAGAGTGGATGGCCGTATACACCACCGACATCCCCACCTTGGACTAGCGCCGTGGCAGTTCCCACGGACACGGCACCTGCATACGAGGCAAGCGAGGTAGAGCTTGAGAGGCAGGCGTACCGAGCACGCGAGCGGAGACGATCGATTCTTACGAGCATTGGCTCCTCGCTCGTATTCGTCGCCCTTGTCGTACTCACGTTGCGCAGTTCTCCCGGCTGGCCACGCGTCAAGGAATCGTTTTTCTCGCCCGAGTACTTTGCCCTTGCCTGGCCGCAAGTGCTTGACGGGCTGTGGCTCAACGTGCGCGTGCTCGTCGTTGCCGTGCTGGGCACGGCCATACTCGGCACCGCGCTCGCGCTCATACGCATAACCACCTCGGCGGTCATGTTTCCCCTGCGCGTCGTAGCACGCCTCTACACCACCATCATGCGTGGCATTCCCATGCTCGTGGTGCTCTATCTTATTGGGTTTGGCATTCCCGGCCTTGGGCTCTTTGGCCGCATGAACAAGGCGCTGCTGGGCACCATAGCCGTTATCATGTCGTATTCCGCCTACATCGCAGAGGTCTTGCGGGCGGGTTTTGAAGACGTGCACCCCTCGCAACGTGCCTCGGCGCGTTCGCTCGGACTGACCACGTTCCAAACCATGCGGCTGGTCATCATTCCCCAGGCACTGCGCAAGATCGCGCCTGCGCTCATGAACGACTTCATTTCCATGCAAAAGGACGTGGGGCTTATCTCCACGCTTGGCGCCATCGACGCCGTGCGCGCGGCACAGATCGTCGTGGCCAAGACCTACAACTTCACCCCCTATGTGGTTGCCAGCATCGTGTTCATCCTTATGAGCGTGCCGTTTGTTATTCTTAACGACTGGTACACGGCTCGCCTGCGGTCGCGTGAGCAGACGGGGGGCATGGTATGACGGACGCGAGCCAAAGCGAGATTCTACGCGTACACAACGTGGTAAAGCACTTTGGCAGCAACCTGGTGCTCGACCACATCTCCTTGAGCGTACGCCGGCACGAGACGGTGGCGCTCTTGGGAGCCTCAGGATCGGGCAAGTCGACGCTCATGAAATGCGTCAACTTGCTCGAGCAGGTAAATGACGGGCAAATATGGCTCGGCGACACCGACATAACCGACCCCCGGGTAAACCAAGATGCCGTACGCGCACGCATAGGCGTCGTGTTCCAGCACTACAACCTCTTTGCGCATATGACCGTGCTCGACAACGTGACCCTTGCGGCACGCAAGGTGCACAAGTGGCCTCGCGAACGGGCGGAGGACAAGGCACACGGGCTGCTCAAGAGGATTGGCATGGACGACAAGGCGCGTGAGTATCCCGACCGCCTGTCGGGCGGCCAACAGCAGCGCGTCGCCATCGCGCGTGCGCTCATGATGGAGCCCGAGCTTTTGCTGCTCGATGAGATTACGTCCGCGCTCGACCCCCTGCTCGTGGGAGAAGTCTTGGACATGGTCGCCGAGCTCAAGGAGCAAGGGGCCACCATCCTCATGGCCACGCATGAAATAGGCTTCGCACGCCGCGCCGCCGATCGCATCATCCTCCTTCGCCGTGGACACATCGCAGAAGATGGCTCTCCGGTGGAGGTTATGGATCGTTCCGCCGACCCAGAGACCCAGGCATTCTTCCGCAGCTACCACACGTAATGGCACGGAGACGGTCTTCCCGCCGCCATGCGGTTGGTCTTCCCCCATTTGGGTACCATCACAGAGAAGACACGGCAAAGACCAGAGGAGCACTGCATGGAGAACAGACGTCGAACCATCCTCATTGCCTGCATATTGGCTGTCGTGCTCATAGCCTCAGGCGTTGGGTATGCGCTCTTGGCCAAGGACCTCGCAGGGAGCAACCAAACTTCGACACCCTCGTCGCAGGCAGGGCAGGACAAGGCCATACGGCTCGCCGACCACGACGCGACCGTCTATACCGCAACGGACGAGGCCGTTACGCTTTCGAGCATTGCCAACGGCAGGCCACTCGTTATCAACTTCTGGGCAACCTGGTGCCCGTATTGCGTTAAGGAACTGCCCGACCTGCAAGACATCGCCGAGGAGTATGCCGATACGGTCGCGTTCGCCTTTGTTGATGTGACCGACGGCCAACGCGAGCGAAAGGACGACGCACGCGCATGGCTCGAGCAAAACGGCTTGGCCGAGCTTCCCGTCTATTACGACACGTCACTCGAGGCGGCGACATCGTGGGGCGCGCACGCGCTGCCCCTCACCGTGGTAATCGATGCAAACGGCGAAGTGGCGACCTCTGCCACGGGCATGATCGATCCCACCCTGCTCCGCGGCGCCCTTACCGCATTGGCATAGGCCATGGCATTTCTCGTCACGTTCTTGGAAGGCGTCATAACCTTCATCTCCCCTTGCCTCCTTCCGCTTCTGCCGGTCTACCTCGCCTATTTTGCTGGCGGCAGCCAGGCGGAGGGGCAGGGCGCCATGCGCGGCACGCTCGCCTGTGCGCTCTGCTTTGTGCTGGGCTTTGGACTCGTCTTCCTTGCCATGGGCGCGTTCGCCGGCGTGCTTGGCACGCTTCTTATGAGCCACCAACGGCTGCTCGACCTTTTGTGCGGCATTTTCGTGCTGGTGCTCGGACTTGCATACCTAGGTCTGTTGCCGCTCCCGCAGCTCGATACGGGCGGCGCCGGACGTTGGACGAAGGCGCCCCGAAATCCCTTGAGCGCCTTTGTGTTTGGCGTGGTGTTCGCGCTTGCCTGGACGCCGTGCGTGGGCACGTTCCTTGCTTCGGCGCTCAGCCTTGCGGCGTCCTCTGCCAATGCCCTCGTAGGCATACTGCTGCTCTTGTGCTACACCCTGGGGCTTGGCATCCCGTTTGTTATCTCGGCGCTGCTCATCGACCAGCTTGGCTCGGCACTGGCGTGGGTAAAGAGCCATTACGCCATGGTCAACCGAACGAGCGGCATCCTCTTGGTGCTGGTTGGCGCGCTCATGGCCTCCGGCCTCTTGGGCTCGTTCCTACGGCTCCTCTCCTAACCGCAGGGGGACTGTCCCCTTAACCGCAAGGGGACAGTCCCCCTAGCGTTGGGAGGCGCTTAGGCGCAGGGTGCGGTCGGCATACGAGGCGGCAGACTGCTCGTGCGTCACCAGCAGCACCGCCGCCCCCGCATCCGCAACGTCCCGCAGCGCCTGCAGCACCACACGCGTGTTCTCGTCATCCAAGTCGCCCGTTGGCTCGTCGGCAAACACGACGTCGGGCTCGCACACGAGCGCACGCGCAATCGCCATGCGACGCATCTCGCCACCCGACAGCTCCGCAGGATAGCATTCGCTCAATTCCGCGATGCCGAGGGATTCCAACAGGCCGAGCGCACGTGACTCCACGTCGCCGGGATCGCGATACAGGCAGTGCGGCAGGCACACGTTTTGCAGCACCGTAAGGTCCGCCAGCGGCGTCTGCCCTTGTGGCACGACGCCAAAGTGCTCGTTGCGCACGCGTGACAACTCCGCATCGTCCAGGGCGTACAGGTCTCTGCCCTCAAACATCACCGTACCATCCGTAGGGGTCAGCAGTCCCGCGAGCATGCTCAGCAGCGTGGTCTTGCCACTCCCCGACCTTCCCACCAGCTCAAGCAGCTCTCCCCGCCTGAGCGTTACGTCCGTGCTACGCACGGCATCGAAGTATCGCGCCGCGTCACGGCCCTTGCGAAAGTACTGCTTGCGAACGCCCTGCGCCACAAGCATCGCATCGTCGCTCATACCATCACTCGTCTCTCAGTATCTGGCTCACGTCGACCTTCGCGATCCTACGCGCGGCAAACGCCGACGAAATCATGCCCGCGGCCAGCGAAACGAGCACGGTTGCCCCAGCCATCATCGCGAGCGTTCCCGCATCCGGCAACAAGAACGGCAAGCCAAGCGCCTCTTCCAGCGCGTTGGAAAACGCCACCGTAACCAAAGCGGCAAGCAGTATGCCCAATACCGCGCCCGCACAGCTCACCATCAGGCTCTCGGTAACCAGAATCCCCGACAAGGACGACGCACGTGCGCCCAAGACGCGCAGCACGGCGAACTCCTTGGTTCTCTGACGGCCAAGCACCCAAAAGGCTACGGCCAACACGGCGGCCGCAAGCAGCCAGACCGCCACGACCAACAGGCCGATCACCCTCGAGACGCCCGCCATGCTGTCGGCAACCCCCGAAGTCATCGCCTTGGATCGAACGGCAGTCGCACCACGCACGTAAAGGTTGATGTCGTCCACCACGCTCGAGATGCTATGGCCCTCCGCCACCCTCACTTGGATGGTCGAGACGATCTGCTCGGGATCCTTGTCGTCCAGCACGGCCACGCCCTGATCCTTCGAGCCCCGGATGAGCTCTTTGATGGTGTCCACGTTGCAGTACGCGGCGTTGTCGAGCGCCGTGCCCGTCTCGTCGAGCTTGGCCACGATCGTGCACTCCACGCCATAGAACAGGATCTTGCTGCCGGGTGCGCCCGTTATGTTGCAACCCACCACCACGTCACGCGTGCCAAGCTCGCGTGCGTAGCTGTGGTCAATCCACGGCTGGATGGTAAAGTCGGTGCGCGGGTCAAACCCAATAATCTGCACCGGCATGCTGCAGCAGCCCGCCTTGATGCTGGCGAGATAATACTGCGGCGAGACGCTCTGCACGCCCTCACGCGCCGCAACCTTGTCCACGAAGGCCTTGTCCATATAGAAGTACCCCGGCACGCCGTCGAGCAAGATGGCCTCCAGGTCGTGGGTGGATGCCGCAGACTTGGGCGCCACGATAATGTCGGCACCCATGCGCGCCTCCAGGCTTGCCAATCCGTTGCGCAGGCTCGCGATAACCAACGATCCGCCATACACGGCCGTGGAGAGCAACGCCACCAAGCAGACAAGCCCCACCGTTCTGCCCATGTGCCTGCGCAGGCTGTTGAGCGGATACTGTCTCAGGTTCACGACGCGCCTACCTATGGACAAGGGCAAGCAGGCGTCGAATGAGGTCCGCGCCGCCGACCACGGCGATGAGCACCCCGATTACCAAGGCAAACGGGCGCATGACAACATGGCAGCGCATGGTCTGCATCATGCACAGGTCGACGATCACCCCGGGCATGAGGGCGACGAGCACGCCAAGCAACGCCGCCGCAAGCGAGAGTCCGCGGCGCTCGCCTTCGTCCCGTTCAAAGATGCGCACTATCGAGATGAGCGCCAACACCACGCCCACGCCCACCGACGCCCGCGACGCCCAGTGGCAGCTACTCACCGTACCGCCGTCATGTACGCCGCAGGGACCCGCAAAGGTGAGCAAGCCCGCCAGCAAGAGCACCGAAAGAACCGTGAGAACAACGCCCACCAGCGGTTGGGCCTTATCGTTTTGCATGCAGCTTCCCTTCATCGAGTTAGCCATGGCTTACTAGTGTACACCAATCGCCTACCATCTGTGCCATAAGGCTGCGGCGTTCGAGCGCGCCAACAGTCCGTCGATGTCGATGCCTGCGGGACACACCGCTCGGCATGCAAGGGACTTTCCGCATCCCCCAAACACAACGTCGCGATAGGATGTCGCAAGTTGCGCCCGCTGCTCGCCAGGAGCCTGAGACAAAAGACGCGCCATCGGCACCATGGCGGCCATGCCACCGAACGGACCCTCCGCGCAAAAGTTTGGGCACGCCTCGAGGCAAAGCCCGCATTGCAGGCAACGCGAAGCCTCGTAAGCCATGGACCAGCGACGATCCTCGAGCACCGCGTCGTGCTCCAGCCACGCTTGCGCGTCTTTGAGGTTTTGCATGAGCACGCCGCGGTCTACCAACAAGTCCGCCACCACGGGGAACTTGCGCAGCGGCTCCAAGCTCACCACCTCGCGCTTGAGCTCGGCCAGCCGTGTCGCGCAGGCGAGCTTGGGCATGCCGTTAATCACCATGGCGCACGCGCCACACTTCTTCTGCAGGCAGCTGTTCTCCCAACGAATGGCCTCGGCGACATTGCCCGCCACGTCGAGCAGCGTCTCCCGCTCATTGAGCTCGCGTAGCGCAGTGGCAACAGTCGCCTCTTCGTCGGCCGTCTCGAATAGAAACGTCTGCCAGTACGGCTCCTGCTCCGTCGACCTCCGGCGCAAAATGCGCATCTGCTTCCTCATGGCCTCGGCACCCCCTCGCGAGGTTCGGGCAGCTCCTTGAATGACACCTCGATGCTGCCACCACGGCACGTAGCCACCGTGGTGCGCCGATACGCGTCGTCTGTTTGGGGATAGTCCGACCGCTGGTGAGCGCCACGGCTTTCGTTGCGGGCAAGCGCACAGGAGACGACCGAACGCGCAAGCAGCACGCGACTGGTCTTCGGCAAGGTCTCGAGCCTGCGAAGGCCCCGTTCGAGCGTCGCGCCGTCGCGGACAATGCCCATGCATCCCACCAACGCCTCGCGCATGGCATGCTCGACCGCGTTGTCCGTCACCCACACCGTCGGTTCCCTGAGGGCACTCTCGTCGGCGGATATCGCAGGCTCCTCCAACGCGCTGCGCGCCGCAACCATGCCACCACGAATGGCCCCCAGCAAGGAGTTGCCACCCAACCGATTTGCCCCATGATACGCACAGGCGCACTCGCCAGCCGCCAAGAGTCCGGCCACGTTCGTGCGATGCCACTCGTCCACCAAAATGCCACCCATGCAATAGTGAATCCCCGGTTCGACCGGCACGGGTTCACGCGCGGGGTCAATGTTCAGATAATCGCGAATCTCGTCGCGCAAATCCGAGAGCCGCTCCCGCCAAATGCCCTTTGACAGACCCCGCATGTCCAAATAGACCTGATTGCCGCATGCGGGATCGTTGAGCACGGCCCACTCTTCTCGCGAAACCACATCGCGTGGCATGAGGTTGCCCAGCTCCGGATACCGTTCCTCCATAAAATACCAAGGACGGCCAGCGCGCAGCGCGAAGAGCCGACCGCCCTCCCCGCGCGCGGCTTCGGTAACCAACATGCGCTTGCCCGTAATGGGCACGGTCGTGGGATGATACTGGAGGAACTCCAGATTTGCCAACTCCACGCCCGCGACAAGCGCAAGCGCCGCCACATCGCCGGTGTTGGTCGTCGTTCCCGTCGTGAGGCCGCCAAAAAGACCGCCCATGCCGCCGCATGCCAGAATCGTCACTCCGGGGCAATACTCCGCTGCGCCCGCAAACGTGTCCCAGACCCACACGCCACGCAAGGCGTCTTGTGCCACATCCAGCCACACAAGCTCGTGATGTGGCGACCGTTCCACCAAACCGCGCGCCTCGTAACCACGCACGGCATCCACCAACGCGCTTACGAGGACTTTGCCCGTACTGCTCTTGGCATAAGCCGTGCGCTTCTTCTTTTGTCCGCCAAAGTTCCGCTGGATCATGGCACCGTGTTCGCGTTGAAACGGCACGCCCAACGAGGCAAGGCGCCGAACGATGGCGGGTGCGTCGTTAACCAAGCCCCACACCGCGTTGGGGTCGGCAAGCCACACGCCGCCGCGCATGGTGTCCGCATAGTGCTCCTCTACGGAGTCGTGCTCGCCCATAAGGTTGAGCGCTGCGTTTATGCCTCCTTCGGCAAGCACCGATTGGGCACGTTCGGACGCCTGCGCCGAGATCAGCCGACACGCAACCCCCTGCTCGGCGAGGGTAATCGCCGCTGAAAGCCCCGCCAGCCCCGCTCCCACAATGTTGACGCGCACCATCTATATCACGTCCCATCGCAGGTAGTAAACCACGAATGCAGCTGCCGTAACCAGCAGCACCAGCGAGAGCGCAAAGACCAGGTCCGCAGCTCGTGAGCGAGGGGCGTTGATCCCAAGCGAGATCGCCAGCGGACGGGCACTGCACAGCACGTGCACCGCCATGCAGAGCACGAGTCCCAAGTTGGTTGCCAGCTCAAACCCACCAAACTCCCGCAGGCGATATGCGCCGCCTCCCACCTGCAAAAACGTCATCATGTGGAACACGACGAACACGGCAAGCGCCAACCCGCTCAGGCGAATCGCCCAGAACCGCTTGTTGAGGCGTACATACGAGACGCCGGCCTTGCGCTGGGCCCGTACCGTGGCGAGCGTGAGTACCACGCCCAGCACGGCGTGCACGACCGCAAGCGTCGCAACTGCCCGAGCCAGCATTTTGGAAGTTGGCATGCCAACGCCAAAGAGCTCGAACGAGTTCCCCACGCCATGCATCGCAAACAGCACGATCATCGCCGCAGCCAGCACGGCGTTCGTCATGCGCAGACGCGCGAGGTGCTTCATCTGCGCACCACCTCCACGTTGGACATGCGATCAAGCGCCTGTGCGTCAAAGCGAGCCGCCGCCTCATCAGACATCACGAGCATGTCAAAGCGTCCCGCCTCCGCCTTGCTCAAGGCGAGCACGCCGTTCTCCACGCGCACCTTCATCTGGTTCGCGGGCAGGCGAGACGCGAGGCTGTTGGCCATGTCAATGCCTGCGGCATCGCCCTCAACCGCCACGCAGCTCACGTCTTCCATGATGAGGGGCACGTCCCTGCCGGCAAGAAAGTCCCGCCACAGCGCCAGCACCGACTCGTCGGTATGGTAGTCGCGGTTCACGAAGATGGTAAACGTGCCAGAGGGCGCCTCTTGAATGACGGTGGCCGAACTCACCAAATCGGTACCGCCCGCCGCAAGCGCCGCGACGTTTACGCCTCCCAGCCAGGCGGGCACTGCAAAGAACGCGAGCAGCAGTGCAACAACGGTACCTATGTGACCCGCTAC
Source organism: Atopobiaceae bacterium (assembly GCA_017513965.1). Classification (GTDB taxonomy): domain Bacteria; phylum Actinomycetota; class Coriobacteriia; order Coriobacteriales; family Atopobiaceae; genus RUG440. Next base: position 69,251 of record JAFWMI010000070.1, on the reverse strand, counting down.
CCGCACATGATCACACCCCTCAGCACGTAGGCAAAGCCCTTATCCCCGCGCTTGGTCGAGCGCGTTTTGCACTGCCTCTTGGAACTCGCCAAAACTAATGGTAGCACCACTCACCTGGTCCACAAGCTCAAGCGCGCCATTATCCACAAGGGCCTGCGCGTACATGGGATTGGCGGCAAGCGCCTTTTGCGCCTTGTTGTAATAGTCCTGGTTGCCCACCTTGCCATTCACCATACCGTATTCCTTGCCCTCCTTGAGGGTCCCGTCGGGCTCGTAGGTGTTGAATTCGCAGTCGACGATGGCGCCGTCTTTGATGGTAATTTTCGCGACGCCATAGCCATTGCCGTTGCCGCCGTCCTCGTCTTCCCATACCGAGGACTGGCCCGTATAGGTGCCGTCCTTGTAGTGGGCCTCGCCGCCACCGCAGCCAACAAGCCCCAGCGTTGCCGCAAGCGCAACCGAGGCGGCCGCGCAGGCCATCACGCGCATTCCCCTTCTCATTTCATGCCCTTTCCAAAGCTGATGTCGCCGTCGTCGTTCGTCACCTTGCCATACTCAAGCGTAATGACGCGCTCGGCAGAGGCACCCACCTCCGCGTCGTGCGTCACCACCACGAGCGTCGTCCCCTCCTTATGGAGTTGACGGAACAGGTCCAGCACTATCTGCTCGTTTTGCTCGTCGAGGTTGCCCGTTGGCTCGTCGGCAAGGATGATTTCGGGGTGATTGATGAGCGCACGCGCCACGCACACGCGCTGCTGCTCGCCGCCCGAGAGTTGGCTCGGCAGGTGCTTGGCACGATCGGAGAGACCCACGCGGTCGAGCGCCTCGAGCGCCTCCTTCTCGTCGGGCAGGCTGTGATAATACTGCGCGACCATCACGTTTTCCACGGCGGTGAGATAGCTGATGAGATGGAACTGCTGGAAGATGAGGCCGATCTTGTCTCGTCGTATCTCGGTGAGCTCGCGACGAGACAGGTTGGCGATATTCTGGCCATCGAGCAAAACCTCGCCCGAGGTTGGCTTGTCCATGCAGCCGATGATGTTCATGGCGGTGGACTTGCCCGAGCCCGAGGGACCCATGATGGCCACCCACTCGCCTTGGTCGATCTTCATGTTCACGTTGTCGAGCGCATGCAGGTCCCCGTAGATCTTGTAGACGTTCTTGAGTTCCAATAGGCTCATGGCTTATTCCCCCTTCAGGACGAGGGCCGGATCGACCTTCGTGGCATTCCGTACCGGCGCTACACAGGCAAGTCCCGTAACAAGCAATGCCGCAAGTACCGTTACGGGTATGAGCAGCGGCCTAAACGTAATCGAGCTATTAAACACCGTCGTACTCACCAGCTGGGCAAAGGCGAAGCCCAGGCCGGAGCCAATCAGGCCGCCCACGCCGCCTTGCAACAAGCCCTCGCCCATAAACTCGAGGGTGATGGAGCGGTCGGAGGCGCCAAGCGCCTTGCGCAGGCCAATCTCCTTGCGTCGCTCGGTCACGACCGCGGTCATCGTGGTTGCCACGCAGATCATGGTGAGCGCCAGCACCACGATGGTGACCAGCAGAACCAAGGCCTGAAGCTTGGTGAGCACCGTCGCCTCGCTCGTGGTGAGACGCTTTACCAGTTGGGGCGTAACGCTGGGCACCGCCCGGGCGATGTCGTCCGATATCTGAGAAAGCCGGTCCGCGCTTGCCTGAACAGACAGCTCCGCCACGTTGAAGGTGGGCTTGGCCTTGGTCAGCTCCGCCATGTCCTCGTTGGAGATGAAGAAGTACCCTTCCTCCGAGCCACCTGTGTCGAGCAGGCCGGTAACGGTAAACTCGATGCTGTTCTCCTTGAGCGCATCGCGCCCGTCCTCGCTCGACTCAAGCGTATAGGTAATCGTGACCTTGTCCCCCTCCTCCAGGCTGAAGAACTCGGCTTCTTCCAAGCCCACCAGCACCTCATGCGGCTTGCTGGGCCATGCGCCCGTCACATACCAATAGGGGCTCGTGGCGCGGGTCGCCTCGAGGTCCGCGCCGGCAATCACCATGGGACTGGCATTGATGGTGCAGTTCTCATAGTGGTACGTGGAGACGGCCACGAGCTCGTCGTCGCCAACGTGCTCGAGCGCCTCGTCAATGTTTTCTTGCGTCATGCCCCCGGCCGTCGCATCGCTCGGCACCAGAATCATATTCGCGCCATAGCTGCGCATCTCCATGCCCATTTGGCGCGGAATGTCGTAATAGATGGTCACGAGGCCGCTCAAAACCGTGGCACCCACCACGACCGCGAGCAGCGCTACCAGCATGCGTGACTTCCGCCGAGCCAACGACGCCGTAATCATGCGCAGATACATTGCCTGTCTTGTCATCGCGCCACCCTCCTTTGGCCCATATGCCGTCCGGTCGTCACCCAAGCACTAGCGGTCATGGAGCACCTCCACCGGATCGAGCCGCAGGGCCGTGCGAATGGCCGAGATGGAGCCGAGCAGTGTAACCACGATGACCAGGACCACCACAAGCGGCACCACCATGGGCTTGAGGGAGATGGCGGAGTCGAACACAGTCTGGCCAATGATCTGGGCAAAGCCAAAGCCCGCACCAAAGCCCACGAAGCCACCGAGCACGGCCACTACCACAATCTCGGTAAGCACGAGGCCGGAAATGGCACGATCGGTCGCGCCAATCGCCTTGAGCAGGCCAATTTCTTGGCCGCGCTCCATAACGCTTGCCGTCACCAGATTGGAGATGCCAAGCGCCGAGCCCAACAAGGCGAGGATGGTAATGAGGACCATAAGCATCTGGGTCTTCTCCAGAATGGCTCCCTCGCTGTCCGCCACCTGCCGCACGGGACTTGCCACCGAGTCGGTGATCACTTCCTGCAGCTGGTAGCAAATGGAGCTGGCATACGCCGTGCAGTACCAGGTCTCGTACTGGGCGATGGTGAGCTTTGAGGGATCCTTGGCGGCCTGACGGCTCACCTCGTTGTCGGGCGTCGTAATCGCGCTCACCTCAATGCTGCTCAGCTTGCCCGCGGTGTCCGAGAGCCCCTGCACCAGGTCGAGCGGCGCGTAGATTCGCTCGTCCTCGTCGCCGCCGGCGCTAAAGACGCCCACGACCTTGTATGAGCCGGAGCCGTTCGAGCCTTTGATCTTAACGACGTCTCCCGCGTGAATCCCGAGCCGCTCTGCGAGCGTGGTGCCTACCATGAGGCAGGTTTCGTCCTCGGTCGACGCCTCGTCCAGCCAGCGGCCGTCCACGATCTCCCACCAGCTGCGCAGGCTCTGTATGCCTGCGTCGAGCGCCTCGCCCGTTGGAAGGTCCAAGTGATGATTGAACCAAGAGCCGACCAAGGTGACGTCCTGGCCGTTGACGGTAACCGGCACATCGATGAACGGAGCAAAGTCAACGATGTTGAAGGCCCAGAAGATGGTCTTGATGTTACCGAGCTCGTCCTCGCGCAGATAGACGGCAGGCGTCTCGCTTCCGCCCTCCACCTCGTACAGATTGCTGATGACCGAGGCTTCCTTGGGCACCACCGTTATGTTGGCGCCATAGGTCTTAAGCTCCTGGTTGACCTTATCCGAGACGTCGAACATCACTGCCAGCATGGCCGTTGCCAGACTTGCGCCCAACGCAATGGTAAAGCCGATCATGAGCATCTTGCCCGTTTGGCGGGTGAGCATCCCGCGAATCATCCTAAAGAACATCGCGCCCCCCTACCTGGTAAATATCTCTTCGTGTTCCAGCAGCGTTTCGAACGGCACGCGTATGTATCCGTCCTTGATCTCGTAATCGATCACGATGGGATTGCATCCGCCCTTAAAGCCGATGGTCTGCACGTTCATGACGACGTCGCAGAGCTTGCAGACCACCTGGTTGCCGTCGCGCTCGTAATAGCCCGTCTCGCCGCAGATGTCGCACGCGTCGAGGCCAATGCCATAGCTCTTGCCACTCCCCGGCTTTTTGATAACGATAAAACGTATGCCGACGCCATCAGGAGACTCATAGGTAAAGCGATGCAGGTGGCCGTCCTCAACCTGCTCCAGCGACACGTAGCAACCATTGTCGCGCAGCTCATACTCCTCGGAGGGACTCAGCTCCACCTCGCGCGAGTCATACGCCTTAACCGCCGTAATGATCACGAGCGAAAGCACCGCACAGGTAGCACACACCACGGCCCACCGACGGCGGGAGCGCCACTTGGCACGAATCTTGCGATGCTCCGCAGGGTTGTTGTAAGGCTCGTTGGCGCGCGACGCCTTAACGAGCACCAGCACCACGCACAACAGTGCCAGAGCCGCCGCCAAGCAGCAGAAGAGCGTCGTGCTGTTCGAGGCGAACACAGCAATGGAAAAGAATGCCTTCACCTGAGGAATCATGCGCCTGGTGAGCATAGCGCGCAGGCCCAGGCCACCAAGCTGCACGCCCGCGACCAGGCCAGCCAACACAACCATGCCCGTAGTCGTGCGCATGTCCAGCGCCAGCGACAGCTTGTATACGCTTTCGGCCAAGACCAGCATGAGCACAAAGCCCAAGATCCAACCAACCACGCGAAAGAAGAAGTCGGTCGAGACCATCGTGGTAACGGCAAGCGAGATGTCGAACGGATACTCAAAGAACGCTCGCCCAAGATAGCCCGTCGCGCCAAGCAGCATCAGGCCAAGCGCCAGTTGCTGCAGCCGTTCGCCCGCGCTCTTGAGCGCACGTGCCAGCGGAGGCACAAGCAGCAGCACGAAGATCAGCAGACCCACCAGATACGTGTTTACCAGAACGATGTTCCACAATCCCGAGTCCACGAGCTTGGTTTGATTTCTTAAGCAGGCCATCGTGAGCGCCACAATCCAGCCCACCACGCAGCCCACCAACACCACACGGCGTCCCGAAGGCTTCCACGCATAGCGCGCGTATGCGAACGCAAACCCGCTGAGCACCGCGACGACGAGGAGGCTCTCGGTCACTTGGACAAGATAGGTCAACACGCCCTTGCTCCTTTCTCGGCTTGAGGTTAGCCAAGGCAAACAGTTATATAGTTTACCTTAGCTGATTCTTAACGCAAGGGTGAAGTTAGACAATTGCAACATCTACGCGTATTGGATCAGATGAGGGGACCAAAGGTCGTTCGATTCGAAAACGGCCCTGCCTCAAGTGAGACAAGGCCGTCGTACGTGCGGTTATATAAAGGTGGCCTACTCCTCTACGGGCACGTAGCTCCAGTCCATCCACTCGGTCTCGAGGACGCCCTTGGAGAAGTGCTGCTCGAGGGTGCCGCCAGGGCCGGTCTCGCCGGTGTGGATGAGGTAGCCGTTGTCGGCAGGGCTGTGGAAGGTGAACTTCACCTTGTAGTCGCCGGCCTTGGGCATCTTGATGTTGGCGCCATAGTGCGTGCCGTCGGAGGCGTTCATTTCCATAAAGGTGCCGGAGACGACGTCCTTGCCATCCTTGTCCTGTACGGCATAGTCAACGGTCATGTAAGGTACCCAGGTGCCAACCTCGTAGCCAAGGTCGTTCTCCAAGGCCGACACGTCCGCCTCCAGGTGAATGTCGAAGTCCTCGACGCTGGTCTGGCCGGGCTCCATGGGCACGGCCTGGAAGTACACGGCCGAGACGTTGAGGAAGTCGACCTTCTCATCTTCGAAGATGGGGATCTCGGTAAAGCCGGCGTCCTCGCCAGGGGCAGCGGCCGCTGCGGCGTCTGCGGTCGCGTTGGTCGCGGCCTCCTCGGCTGCCGGCGCCTCGCTCTTGGTGGCCTCGGTTGAGGCGTTGTTGCCGCCACAGGCCACAAGACCCATGCTGGCTACCAGTGCGGTAGAGGCCAACGCGGCGCCTACCATGTCCTTCAGACTCCTCTTCATGTGGAATTCCTTTCTCGTGAGTCTGTACCAACCTATGGAAACGACCACTGCCTACTCGGTCGCAGTTCCCTCCGTTTGCGCCTTCGCCTTGGACTGCTCCACCAGGCGAGCCGCCTTGCGCACCTGCCACGCATACACCGCAATGGTTATGGCGACGAGTATAAGCTGCGGGATGAGCGTCTCTGCGATGGGGTAAATGCCCAGGATGGCAAGCGCGTCATTGTATGGGATGAGGTTCTCCAGCATGGGCGTGGACGTAAGCACGTTGCCCTCGATAAGCTCCTTGATGCCATTGCCCAAGAAGCTGATGGACATGCAGAACATGAAGACGGACGTAATCCGGAAGAACGGCTTGAGCGGCAGACGTACGGAGAAGTAACGCACCGCGATGTATACCGCCACTAGTACGAGCGTGGCCACGCCCATGCCCGCCCACACCATGGGCATGTGCTCCTCCGCAAGCAGCGGCTGGTAGAACAGGATTACCTCGGCGCCCTCGCGAAATACCGAGAGCCACGCCGTGAATGCCAGCGCAAAGCTGCTGCCCGTTTCCACGGAGCTGTCCACTTGTCCCTGGATGTAGGCATTCCACGCCTCGGTCTCGGACTTGGAGAGCATCCAGTTGGATACGTAGTACAACACCACCACGGCTATGAGCGCCGTGACGCCTTCGATGATCTCTTGCGGAGCGGCGTTGGCAAACTTGAGCAAGTTGAGCAGCCAGGCGCTGACGAACGAGCACACGATGCCCAGCACGGCACCAATGTAGACGGCTTTGAGCGAGCCCTTGTTGCCCGACTTCACCAGGTACGCAATGATGGCGCCCACAACCAAGATGGCTTCGAGTCCCTCGCGCACGAGGATGGAGAAGCTCGCGAGGAACGTCGCCATGGCACCCATGCCGCCGCCGACTTCGCCCTCGTTGGAATCCCCGCCCGTTGTACCATCCAGCTTGTCAGCATCCTCATGCAGCATGGCAGAAAGCTCGTCTACCTCGGCATCGTACTCCGCCTGGCTTCCGCTCTTCTTGGCCACGGCCTTCGGCGCGGCAAAGGCCAGCTCGACCTCGCTCTTGCGGCCGTTGCCGATGTAGCCCATGGCCGTACGCTCAAAGCCGGTTGTCTCGTACCAGCCGTAGTAAGCATCATTCACGTAGTCGTAGGCAGCATCCATGTCACCATTGGCAAACGCCTGCTTGCCTGCCTCAAGCAGCTTGTCCATCTCGGCCACGATGTCGTTCCACGTGGGCTTGCCGCCCAAGTCATCGCTGTAGTAGCTCGACTTCTTGAAGTCGGCCCACGATTCATAAACAGTCTCGTCTGCAAACGCCACGGACGGAAGACACAGAACGGAAAGCATGGCAACGGTTACTGCGAAAGCCGTCATCAGCCTGCGTCGAAGATTCATGTGTATGCACCTCAATGAGTTATACGCGGTTAACTCGATTAGTTTACTACGTCAAACTCTTGAGGTGAAGAGTTATCTTCGACAAACTTTGGTAATTTTAGGCAAAGTGTACGCGCGATTATTCGGATTACTGAAAATCCCAGTTGGCGTTTGTCGCTTTCGTCTCGCGCGTACACTCTGTATTTTATAGAGTGTACGCGCGATGCAAATTACGCAAATGCCAACAGGCATTTTGTGTTAGCTGAACAATCGTACGTACACTTTCAGGTTTATACAAGCTCGAACTCGGACGATTCGGTCGTCACAATCGTCCCATCCTGCCTCACCAGCAGTGCCTGAAGTCCCGGATGGGCCGCCAAGAAGTCCAGCGCGTCGCGCTCACCCAACATAAAAAGCGGTTTGGTGTAGCCATCGCCATCAATCGACTCTTGACTAAAGATTGACGCCGAAACGATGTCGGTTTGCACAGGGTATCCCGTGCGGGGATCGAGAATGTGCCAGTATCGTTTTCCGTCGTGCTCAAAGCACCGCTCATAGAGCCCACTTGTCACCAACGAGCCCCCCGTCGTAGCCACACGTGCCACGACGTTCACCCCTGCTTCGTCCTCGGGATCGCGCACCCCCACGTGCCAGGGCGTGCCATCCGCCTTGGCACCGAGCACCTTAACGTTGCCGCCCAGGTTTACAAATGCGCTCGTTACCCCTCGCCTCTCGAAGCGCTCGATAAGCTGATCGGCAATATAGCCCTTGGCGATGCCACCCAAGTCCAGTCGCGCCAGCGGGTCTTCGAGCGTAATGGTCTCGTCGTCCACCCGAACGCGTTCCCACCCCACATGGGGTAGCGCACGCTCAACCTGTTCCTTGGCAGGTACGACGCCCTTGGTAAAGTCCCACAACTCCGAGACGGCACCAATGGTGATGTCAAAGAGGCCGTCGGATGCCTCGCAATACTCCAGGGCCTTTCTTACGAGGTCGACCGTGCGATAATCCACACGCACGGGCACTCCCTGCGCCGCATTCACCCTCGCCACGTCACTCGTGGGTATGGTGCGCGAAAAGAGCTGCTCAAACCGCTCGCACATGCGCTTTGCCTCATCGAGCACGCCTTGGTCCATTAGGCCGCCCATCGTGCACACCGTGTCAAAATGGAACACGGTGGTTTGAACCTCTTCCGGACGTGCACACCCTCCTAAGGGAAGGGCGAGTGCTGGAAGTAGCGCACGAAGAAGTTGTTTGCGAGTAAGGTTCACCAGATGTCCTCCAATCTGCACCATGATACACTGGGCCATGCGAAGGAGGCCAACAAACATGCAGACCATCAAAGACAACCTTGCGACCATCGTCGTCGGCGTTTTCGTAGCTGCCGTCCTCGTGGGTGCATGCGTCCTTTTTGGCCCTTGGCACAACAAGACGACAACCCAACTCAACGCCATCGTGCACGACGGAGACGGTGAGCAAAGAACGCTCCCCCTATCCCAAGACGCCAGGCTGACCGTCGTCACGGATTTGGGGAAGAACACGCTCGTCATAGAGAATGGCAGCCTGCGCATGGAGGAGGCGGACTGCCCAAAGGGCAGCTGTCTTAAGCAGCAGCCCATTTCGCATGCGGGCGAACAGATCATATGCCTTCCACACAAACTATGGGTTGAGGTCGTGGCAGAAGGTGGCGAATCGACCGAGCTCAACGAAGACGCCGTGGACTGGGGCAACGGCTCCAGCGCGAACGTTGATTTGGTGGCACGATAACGTGAGCGCAGAGACACGGCCTCTTACCCCTGCAGAGCAGCTTCGCTGGACCAATATCGGCGTGCTTGCCGCACTTGCCCTGCTCCTTGGCTATGCAGAGACCTTTGTGCCCATCCCCATTCCCGGAATCAAGCTCGGGCTGGCAAACATTCCCGTTCTCGTGTGCCTTGCCCGCCACGACGTTTCGGGCGCCTGCTGCATTGCCGCCATCAAGGTCCTCGCCTCTGGTCTCCTGTTCGGCTCCCCCATTACCATGCTGTACGCCGGAGCGGGCACAGTGCTTGCACTGGCAGGCATGGTACCGCTCTCCAGGCTCAGGACCATGCGCCTGTGGATGGTCTCGGTGGTGGGTGCCCTACTGCACGTGGCCGGACAGCTCATGGTGGCGTCGTTGCTTTTGGGCAGCTCTGTGGTGTGGTACGCATCCCCCCTCCTCCTAACGGCGGCATGCGTCACCGGAGTCCTGTGTGGATTGCTGGCCACAAACCTTGCCACGTCATTGCCTGAGCACGCAAACGCAGCAGCGGACAACGTCGAACCCGTCGTCGCCCGTAAGCCTCGCACGCGCACAATCGTGGCTTCCCTTGCCCTCGTTGTCTTTACCGTGGTCATCCTGCATCTGAGCGACCCCGTCACGCTCTTTGCCTGCACCGCAGCAATGCTCGTGTGTTGCACAGCGACACGAGTCCCCCCACGCAGGCTGCTCGGAGCAATCCGACCCCTCACGGCCATCCTCGTGCTCACATTCGCCATGCAATACGTAATCTCGCCGCAAACCGCACCCCAGGAAGCCCTTCGCGCAGTGTTGCGTCTTGCTGCCATCGCCGCCGCGAGTACGGCATTCATGCAGATAGTCCCCACCAACGACCCCGCTCCGTCCATCGCGTGGCTCGTACTGCCGCTCACACGCCTTGGCGTGCAAACGCAGGGATTCATCTGGGCCATCTCGATCGCCATCCAACTCGTGCCCGAGCTCTCCAGCACCCTTCACAACGAACTGGCCCACATCCAAGGACGTCCCACGCTGCGCCAAATACAAGAGATGCTCCCCCGCATCCTGCAATCCTTGTACGATTGCGTCTAGATGCGAGGGAGCACCCTATCCCATATGCCAAAGTGGACTACGCCGCCTCGTCTACCTCCACCTCAACAACCTCAGCCTTCTCTTCGCCCGCTGAGTCATCGGTGCCCGAGGAAGCGGTTTCGTTGGACGAGCTCGAGCCGCCCGAGGTGTGCTCGGCCGTTGTGACGTCCAGCTCGAGCACGGAGCGTTCGACGTCAAACTTGGAGCCCAGCACCTCGCGACAGAAGTCATTGGCCCATTCCACGGTAAGTCCCGTGTTGTCCGCGTCGTTGATGTCGGTGTGAAGCTCGTTGGTTGCGGCCAAGTCGTTGGTCCAGTCGCTCAGCAAGTACGTCGTCATGTCGTTGGAAAGCCCCAGATGCGTCACAATGGGCACAAACGACGCGGCAGCAACCTTGCAGGTGCCGTCTGCCTCCTTGCGCAGCGTTACCTCCGCAATGCCGCCCACGAGGCTCTCGTTGCTGGGGGATGTGCTCACGAAGTTGCCCGTGGACCAATAGCAGGGCACGATCTTGCCGTCCTTGCCCTCATACGTGGTAACGGGCTCAAACACATGCGGATGGTTGCCGATAATAACGTCGGCGCCCTCATCCACAAACAGCTGTGCCCACTCATACTGCATGTCGACCGGCTCGAGGTTGTATTCCTCGCCCCAGTGCGGGAAGACCACGATCATGTCGGCCAGCTCACGCGCCTTGGCCATGGTGGCCTTCACGTGCTCCTCCTCGAGCATCGAGATGGCGCCCTGCGTGTCGTGTGGTTCGTTGCCATTGAGGTCCTGCGTGTAGTTGAGCAGGGCGACCTTGAACCCATCCTTCTCGTACACGTACACGTCGTCCACGGACGCATTCTCGTCGGCTGGGTTTACCTCACCAATCACGGCAACCTCGGGATGCTTGGTTGCCCAGAACTCTTGCTCGCTCTTTACCAGCGTATAAGGATCCTCAAAGCTGGCACTGTGGTCCATGGCATGGTTCGTGGCCTTGAGGATCACGTTGAACCCCGCCTTAACCTCGGCGTCTCCCACCTCCTGCGGACCATTGAACTCGGGGTACCCGTCAAAGCCGTCTGGCGCACTTCCCTCAAAGATGGGCCCACCGAGCGGCGTCTCCTGGTTGATCACCTTGATGTCCTTGTTGGCAAGCTCGTTGAGCACATTCGTGAAGAGATGGTCGTAGTTGCGACTCCCGTCCGACTGCAGGCCGCTCATGCGCACCTGATAGTGGAAGAGCATGTCGCCCACCATAAGCAGGTTGATGTCAACCGATCCCGGACTGCTGGCGGAAGCCGTTCCCGCATTGCCTCCCTGCTCAACGGCTTCAATGCCCTGCGCATCCTGGGCAGTATTGCCGCTCTGAGCGCCGTTTGAGCACGACCGAACCACCAAAAAGCCGCCCAGTCCCAGTACTGCCACACCTACCAGCACCGCCACGAGCGGAAGCACGATGCTGCTGCGCTTTGGCGGACGAGCCGGACGCAGCCTACGGCTGTCGCGGGGTGGCGCCGACCTCTGACGCTGCGCCTGTGGCGCCTGGTGGCGAGGGGCGGCGTGACGCGCCGTGCTCCTTCTCTGCGTCGAGGCGCGCCGTTGTTGTGGCTGACGAGCGTGTGCTCTGCGGGCATCTTCATCAGGCGACATGCGCCTTGCGTGATTTGCCATGGTTCCTCCTCATATTGCGTTCTTCCGATGATACGCGATTTGGCTGCCATGCATCTGCAGAATGGAAGTATTCCCTAGGACCTGCGGACGCAATCTCATCCTCTGCGCCGGCTCAACCAACAACGGCTCTGCCGGCAAGGCCAAACCTATCGAGCGGACGAGATGCGAACAAGCGTGTATTGCACGGCCAGCATCACAAACAATACCGCCATCACAATGAGATACGCGTACACGGCGCCCATAAAGCCCACCACGCGAACCAAGATGATGGAGGCCACGGCGACCACCACAAAGGCAATGAGGTACATGATCGTGGCCGCAGCCTGCTGACGAAGCACCGTGATGATCTGATACAGGAAGTCGATGGCCGCCGACAGTCCCCCAGCAATTATCATGAGGTACTGGGCCATGCGATACGGCTCAAAGTCGGTGCCATAGAGCAAGCCATTGAGCCAGACGCCCACCACGGCAAACGCGACGAACATCACGACCGTCACCAAAACGCTCACGCCGAGCATGGCAAAAACAATCAGGTCGAACCGAGCCCTGCGCATACGGTCCGCCCATGCGTTGGCAATGCGCACGAGCTGTGGCTTGTACACAAACCCCACAATCATGAGGATTGACTGAGCGGGGAAGTAGATGGCGTTAAAGAACACTTGGCTCTCGTATGGCAGCACGCCTTCCATCGCGAACTTTGGCATGGTCTCGATCAGGGCAAAGAGGAACTGCGCCGCAAAGGAGGGAAAGCACTCCACAAAGAGCTCTTGTATCTCTATGAGCTCGATCCCGCGCGACTTGGGCGTCTCGAGCAACGCGAGCGGAAGGGTGAGCAGGACAAACGAGGCAACTGCCGAGATTGCCATTCCAATGCTCGCTATCACAAGCGAGCGGGTCACAAAGAGCAGGATCGTGAAGACGGCAATGCCCAGCAACGAGCGCGCCGCCTGAGAAACGCCGGACAAATAGAGCTTTCCCATCTGTTGCAGGCGGCCCTCATAGGCGTCGGCCAATGCGTCCACCGCCCGGAATCCAAATGCCCCCCACGTAATGAGGCTCATGGTCGCATCATAACCGCGTATCGAACACCAAAGCCATCCCACCAAGAGCATAACCGCGCAGGTGACGAAGCGCTGTACCTGATACGAGGCGAACGATTCGGTCTCCTCGATGTCTGAGACCTGGAAGGTCCGTACGCCATAGTTGCCCACATAGAGCAGCAGCGTGGCAGTGGTAAACGCCATGGAGAACATACCGGCCTGCTCGGGACCTGCCAGTTGTGTCGCCACGATGGAAAGCAGCGGAAAGAGCGCACCCCAGGCACCAAGTCCCAGGGTGTTGAGCACGTAATCGCGCATCGTTTGATTGGCGGCATACTCAGAGGCGCCTCGAGAGAACGACCGCTTGTCAGCTACGTCGAGCAGTCGATCCCACCAGCGATTTGCCGCACGGACTATCCTCGGCGGCTGTGCGGGCGGCTCGAACTGTTGGCTATATCGGTTACGCCTCATGGTCCCTCCATATAGGCCACGCGAAGGCTCTCGCTCTCAAAGACCCTCGCGTGGCTCCCATCACCTGCGGAATCGCTACGGCTAGAGCAGACGTAGGCCCACATCCTTGAGCTGTCGGTCGGACACGGCGGAGGGTGCGTCACTCATAAGGTCATTGCCGTTGGTCGTTTTGGGGAACGCCATCACTTCGCGAATCGAGTCACAGCCCGCCAACAGCATGCATACACGGTCCAGTCCAAGGGCAAAGCCACCCATGGGAGGAGCGCCGTACTCAAGCGCCTCAAGCAAGAACCCAAACTGCTCACGCGCACGCTCCTCGGTAAAGCCCAGCAGCTTGAGGATGCGCATCTGCAGCTCGGCATTGTGCACGCGCATGCCGCCGCCACCGGCCTCGTACCCGTCCATCACAAAGTCGTACGTGTGCGACCCCACCGAGAGGGGGTCTGTCTCGAGCCGCTCAATATCCGCCTCTTCGGGCTGCGTAAAGGGTTGGTGCTCGGCCGCGTATCGCTGCGCCTCCTCGTCCCAGTGCACCAGCGGGAAATCGACGACCCACAGGAAGTCGTGACCCTCGAGCGGCAGTTCCATGGCCTTTGCCATGTGAACGCGCATGCCACCGAGAATCTCACAGGTAGACTGCCATGGTCCTGCAGCAAACAGCACCAGGTCGCCAGGCTCCACGTCGCATGCCGCGCGCAGGCCTTCCATCTCCTCGTCCGAGAAGAACTTGACGATGGGGCTGTTCACCGAACCGTCTTCACGGAAGGCGATCCATGCCAGGCCCTTTGCGCCAAACGTGGCCGCTACCTTGGAGAGCTTGTCAATACGGCTGCGGGCCCACTTCCCCGCCTCGTTTACCTTGATGCACTTTATAACTTGGCCGTCGGTGTTGGCCGCCGTGGCAAAAATCTTGAACTTGGACTCATGGAAGAGGTCCGTCACGTCGTGCAGGCGCATGTCGTAGCGCGTGTCGGGCTTGTCGGTTCCGTATGTGTCCATGGCCTCACGATACGTAAGGCGCCTGAGCGGCGTGGACATCTCCACCCCCACCGCGGCGAAGGCGTCTGCGAGCGCCTCCTCGAGCGCACCCATCACATCGTCTTGCTCAACGAAGCTCATCTCAATGTCCACCTGCGTGAACTCAGGCTGGCGGTCGGCACGCAGGTCTTCGTCGCGGAAGCACTTTGCCACCTGATAGTATCGCTCGACGCCACCCACCATGAGCAACTGCTTGAGGAGCTGTGGACTCTGCGGAAGCGCGTAGAACTTGCCGGACTGCAGACGACTGGGGACGACGAAGTCGCGCGCACCCTCAGGCGTGGACTTAAACAGCGCTGGCGTCTCCACCTCCATGAAGGCGCGGCGATGCAGTGCGTCGCGTATGGCAAAGGTAAAGTCGGAACGCAGGCGCAGATTGCTCATCATGGACGGCCGGCGCAAGTCGAGATAGCGATAGCGCAGGCGAATGTCCTCCGCCAAGTCCAGCTCGTCCTCAATTTGGAACGCAGGCGTACGGCTCGTGTTGAGCACCTCGATTTGCGAGGCGAGCACCTCAATCTCGCCCGTGGCCAGCCTCGGATTCGCCATACCCTCAGGGCGGGGACGCACGACACCAGTCACCTTGATGGGCCATTCGGTACGTACGGTCTCTGCCGTGTGGAATACCTCGGCGCTGCAAAGGTCCGGGTCAAACGATACCTGAGTCAACCCCTCGCGATCACGAAGATCAATGAAGATCAGGCCACCGTGATCCCGGCGATGCCATACCCAGCCGGTGAGCACAACCTGGGTGTCGATGTCACCCGCACGCAGCTCGTTGCATGTGTGCGTGTGCATGGAAAAACTTGCCATAGGGGTTCCTTTCGTCTTCTCGCCCCGTGCCGGTACGGGCGATCCTTTTGCAGACGGCAGCGCAGTGTAGACGGCACCGAGCTACGCAAGATTAAGATTGTACTACGTGGAGAGATGAGGACTGTCGACAAACACTGCCATCTTCTGTGTGCCTAGCACACCTTTTGCGGTATCCTTTCTCTACCCGAGCTATGAAGCCACCAACGTTGCAGGAACAGCTATGACAAACACGCCAAACGAGCACACAAACGACGACGCCGACGCCACACGCAAGCTCTCCATAAGCGACTTGCCGTCATTCTCTAGCGACGACACCATAGCCTCGCCCGCCTTGGGGTACGGCATGGAGCGCAAGGACATGCTAAGCGAGCAACAGGAGCAGCTCTCCTCCGTGCGTGCAAAGCACATGGCTCCCATACCTCTGGATTCATACGAGCAGGACGAGGAAGAAGAGCAGGACGAGCCTTCGCAGCCCTCAGAGCTCTATCCCGAGAGCATTCCCGATCCTCAGTTGGATTACGACGACTCAGAGGAGCCGCTGTCGCGCAACGAAGTCGCGGCAGTGAGCGAGGACCGTTCCTACTACGTGAGCGATGTGGCCACGCCCTACCTTTCGTCTAAGCAGGCCGAGGAGGACATTCGAGTTACCAAGCGCCGGCGAACCAGGACGAGGGTCGTCATCATCCTCGTGCTCTTACTCGTTGCGGTGGGAGCGGGAGTTTGGGCCTTTACGCACAAGAACAAAAGTGAGGCTCCACAGGATGAGCCCGAATACGTTACGGCAACCATTACGCATGGCGAGTTCCTCGACACGCTGGAAGCCACCGCGCTCATTCGCCCCATAGACGAACAGAGCGTATCCCCAAACATATCGGGCACAATCGCGTCGGCCAACGTGGAGGAAGGCAGCGAGGTGGAGCGGGGCTACGTGATCTTCACGCTCGAAAGCCCCACAATCCGTGATGCCGTGCAAAAAGCACAGGAGGCACTCGAGAGCGCGCAGGCCGACGTGGACGCACGAGAGCAGACGCTTGGCCTGGCAAACGACGTGCTCAACGATGCGCAAAAGAAGTTGGACGAAGCCACGAAGCGTCGCGAGGAGCTCAACAAGCGAAAGCGCCAAACCTCAACTGAGGGCGAAGGGACCAACGAGGACGACGTCGAGGTGGACGTTACCGAAGAGGTGGACGAAACGGAACTTCACGCCAGCATCGACCGCGCAAAAATCGAGGTTGAGAAAGCCGAAGCGCAGCTCAGAGACGCCCAGGACGTCTTGGCAGCCATACAGCAAACATACGACCTGGCAGTTGAGCAACAGGACAGCCTCGTAATCCACGCGCCCATCTCGGGCGTCGTGACGCACGTGAATGAGGACAAGGCCAAGGAATCCGCAGCCGTGAGCCGCTCCACACAACTCTGCAGCATCGAGGACACCTCTAGCCTGCGTTTGGAGATAGAGATTCCGGAGAAGAACCAAAAGCGCGTGCGCGAGGGTCTTGAGGCAAGAATCACCTTCCCGTCCATTCCAGATCTCTCCATAACATCGTCGGTGGCAAGCGTGGAGGATCGTGACGGCATCAAGATGGCGATTATCGCCCTGGAAGACCCCGATGAGCGCATTACCACCGAAATGACGGCACACGCCTCGCTCATTCTGCGCAGCGTGCCCGACTCCCTCATCGTTCCCGTTGAGGCGGTACAGAGCGACGAAGAGAGCTCGTCGTACCTCAATGTGTTGCTTGACCCAAGCCGCGGCATTGTTACCAAGGTGCCGGTTAAGGTAATCGCGCAGAGCAGCGACGAGGCCGCCGTCGAGGCGGACAACATCCAAGCCGACAACACCGTCATCGTAGGCATAAAGAACAAGGCCACGGACAAATAAACAAGTCCGTGGCCCCAGGCAATTTGCGTCTGGCCTAACCGCTACACCTCTATGCGCAACTCGCATGCATCGCGGTCGTACCCGTCTCCCAGAATCTCCGCGCACCGCTCGTTGTAGTACTCGCGCGTTTGGCCAGGCTCCCAGCTGCTTTGCGCAAGCTCGTCTGAGTATTCCCGCAACAAATACGTGCTGTACGCATCGCCCGTTGCCCTATGGGTTACCACGGGCTTGAGCGTTGCGTCGGCTACGCTGCAAACGCCCTTGTCATCGCGCACCAGAGAGAACTCAGCAAGGCCACCAAGCAGGTTGTCTCCTTGCAGGGACGAGGTAAGGCACCCCAGCGAATAGAAGCAGAGCGTCTTGTGGCCCTCGCCATTCTCCAGTACCTCCACCTGCTGAAGCACGCGGGGATTCGTGCCCACCACAACATCCACGCCCAAGTCGCTGTATAGGCGAGCAAAGTTGGTCTCTTCCTCCGAAAGCTCGGTGCTGTTCTCTGCTCCCCAGTGAGGGAAGGCGACTATTACGTCGGCACCCAACTCCCGCGCGCGCGAGACGTCGCTCGAGACCTTGTCCTCATAGAGCGCAGCCACCACCGAGTAGTCGTCTTCTGCAATCCCCCACGAATGATTGAGAAGCGCGACCTTAAAGCCGTCCTTCTCGTACAGATACACATCGCTCACGTAGTCGGGGATACCGGGGTTTGCCTCGGGATCTGGCTCCGCCACGCCGAGTACGGGGATGCTTGACTGCTCTTGATGCCACCACGACAGCTCGTTATGCAAGGCATCGCGACCCAGGTCAAGCGTGTGGTCGGTCGCACGCATAATAACGTTAAAGCCATCGGCTATCTCAGCCCTACCCAAATCCTGCGGTGCGTTCAGGCGATCGAACGACCCAAACCCGTAGTTCTTGCCCGCAAGGGCCGTCTCTTGGCTCAGGGTACGCACGTCGAAGGACTCAACCTCTCCCCTAAGGGGCGCAAAGAGGTGAACGAAGTTGTAGGCCTCGGTTCCCTCCTTACGGCCACTGTCCACTACCGAGCCATGGGCCACCACATCCCCCGCACAGAGCACAGACACCTGGGCGGGCTGAACGGTGGGAATGGGTTCTTCGTCGTCTGGTTTAGCGGCCGCCTCACCCTGCGTGGGCGGCCGATAGCCAAAAGGGAGGTAATAGAAGAACTGTCGACCGAACAATACGGCTGCCCCACCAACGATGAGCAAGAGGAACAGGGCCACTACGATTCTTGTGGCCAAGCTCATCCGCCTACGTTTGCGATACGCAGAAATGCCCCGTGAGCGCGAGTACTGACTCGCAAAAACACGCCGTTGCCCTTCTGCGGAATATGAGTTGTCGCGGTTTTCGCTCATGCGCTTCCCTTCCCGCGCATCCTTTGCATATCTGTATCATAATACGATGAAACGACACATAATGCGATTATAAAGCAAACAAGCGGAGGTTAGCTCATGCGTTATTCATGTGTGGTGTTCGATTTGGACGGAACGCTCCTCAACACACTCGACGATTTGGCCTCGTCCACCAACTATGCGTTGGCAGCCCATGGGCTTCCCTTGCGCACCACCGATGAGGTGAGGCAATTCGTGGGAAACGGCATCCGCAACCTCATTCGACGTGCCGTGCCCGAGGGATCGAGCGAAGAGCTCGTTGAGGAGGTCCATGCCACGTTTGACCGACATTACGCCTCGCATAGCATGGTGCAAACGGGACCCTATCCTGGCATACCCCAGCTCCTCAGCCGCCTTCACAAAGCAGGCATCCGCTGTTGTGTGGTTTCGAACAAGGGCGACTATGCCGTGCGACCCCTCGTGGAGCACTTCTTTCCCGGCGCGTTTGACCGGGCTTGTGGCGAGCGGGAACGCGACGGCATCCGACGCAAGCCATGGCCCGACACCGTACTGACCTGCCTGGATGCCGTAGGCGCGACCCCTCACAACAGCGTGTATGTGGGCGATTCCGAGGTGGACCTGCTCACGGCAAAAAACGCAGGCATGCCCTGCATCATTGTTTCTTGGGGCTTTCGAGACGCCCACGAGCTGAGGAAGCAGGGTGCCCGCGTTGTCGTGGACACCGCTCAAGAACTCTACACGGCAATCCTAGAATAAGGGACGCTTGCCTAACAAATATGGACTTGGCTAACATTGGCGCTCGTATGCGCTAAGATGGGACATGAAGGTTTTTCCTTGAAAGAAGGGAGCAGCCATGGGCAAGAAAGCAGCAGAGGTGCTCAAGATAAGCTATCCAGAGCTGGATGAGTACCTGCACATTAACCACTCCGTTTACATGCGAGTCGGTTCAAAGGTCTACTACATCACCGATGCCAACGAGAATTACTGGCGTGCGCAGGACACATCCATACGCAACCATAAGAATCATTTCGTCGATTGCAGCGATCTCGTCCCCACGGTGGGCGAGTTCCTCTCGCTCAGATTTGTGAACGGCCACACCATCGAGGAGATTTTTGACCAGGCAACCTTCTATGCTTCCGTAAAGGGCGATAAGGAGTAGACTCCCATCCCCAATCGTCATTCGGTATGAGAGAGGCCGTTCTCGTTTGAGAACGGCCTCTTCCGCGTAGTGCCAAACCGTACGCGTCGGTCGATCGTTAGGACTTTATGCCATCGTCCTCACGCTCAAGCGAATGAATGAGGGAGCGGAAGGCATTGTCCACCGCATGCTTGTGCGGAGACTTCTTCGCATAGCGCTTTACTGCCGCAGCAGACTTGTTAATGGCCTGCAGGGTTCCTGGACCCGCAATGCAGCCGCCCGGGCATGCCATTCCCTCAAGCAGGTAGCCGTCATACTTGTGCTTGATGGCATCGCGGAGCATCTTGCGACAATTGTCGAGGCCCTCGGCGTTGGCCACTTGTACCTCGCGGTCGGGATAACGCTCCTGAATCACGTTTACGACTGCGTTGGCAACGCCACCTGCCACCGCGAAGTTTCGGCCGTCCTCCGAGGCAATCTCAAAGTCGGAGTTGCTATCGTCCTTTAGCTTGAGGTAATCGATGTCCTTGGCACTCATCATGCCGGCCATCTCCTCAAACGTGAGGACGAAGTCAACCTCGGAGCGCACGGACTCGCGCATGGCCTCGAGCTTCTTGGCCGAGCAGGGTCCCACGAACATGATCTTCGCGTTGGGACGGTTTTTGCGTACCATGCGTGCCGTGAGCACCATGGGCGTCAGGGCCATGGAGATGCATTCCTTGTGGTCAGGGAACTCCATCTTGGCCATGGAAGACCACGCCGGGCAGCACGAGGTGCCCATAAAGGGCATCTTCTCGGGCACTTCCTCCAAGAACATGTCCGCTTCCTCGATGGCGCACAGGTCGGCCCCGATGGCCACCTCCTCAACGCCCGCAAAGCCAAGCTGGGCGAAAGCATTGCGCAGCTTGCCCACGTTGCCCTTGCCGCCAAACTGGCCTACAAACGCCGGCGCCACGATGGCTATGACCTCGTCGCCGCCCACTATGGAGAAGATAACCTGCGCAATCTGGCTCTTGTCGGCGATGGCACCGAACGGGCAGTTGATGAGGCACTGCCCGCACGAGACGCACTTCTCGTAGTCAATGTCGGCGCGACCGTGCTCGTCGGAGCCAATGGCCTTCATGCCGCATGCCTCGGCGCACGGCCGCACATGGTGATGGATGGCCGAATAGGGGCAGGTGCGTGCGCACATGCCACACTTGATGCACTTCTCTTGGTCAATAACCGCGCGCTTGTTGTGGAAGCCGATTGCCTGCTTGCGGCAAATTTCGCGACAGGGATGCGCAAGGCACCCCTGGCATGAGTCGGTTACCACGTACACGTTGTCCTTGCAGGCATTGCAGGCAAACTTGATCACGTTAATGAGCGGCGGGTTGTAGTACGGATCGGCAACCGTGGCGTCCTCAAGGCCGGCGCTCACGCGAATGGGACGGTCGACGCCCTTTTGATCCAGGCCCATGGCCAAACGAATGCGCTCCTCCACGATTGCGCGCTCCAAGAAGACGCTCTCGCGATACGTCGCCACCTCACCCGGCACAATCTCGTACGGAAGCTCCTCAAAGCGGGCGTCAAAGTCGGCGTCTGTCCAGTTGGGGTTCTGAGCAGTCTCATAGACTATCTTTGCCACCTCGGCAAAAACACGACGACGAATGTCGGATAAATTGGTGTATACGCCACGCATGGTATCGGCCATTGAACCCCTCCTTCAATCGATGCCGGCCCTCTCCTGGCCAGCCCGTTCGCTCGCATGTATTCAGTATGGACTAATCTTGCGTGGAGGACGAGCAGAGCTTGGCAATCGGTACCCAGCAACCAGCACAGGAGGCACTAGGAGCCCAACCACACGCGCTCGATCGCCTCGTAGCGCGGTCGAGCACCCGTGAGATCCGACGAAAACACCGCAACGGTATCGATCGTGCCACGCTCAATCGCAGGCATGGGCAAGAGCCCCCGCTGCACGTTTGCCCGACGCATAAGCGTTACGTGAGGGATGAACCCCTTGTCATCGAATGCAAGGCCGGACTCGCGCAATTCCGCACGAACGGAGTCGGCGAGCCTTGCCCAGTCGTCGCGACCACTGGCAAAGCCCTGCCAAAGCACGGCAGAAGAGCTCCTCCCAAAGGTACCCAACGACCCCAGCGTCGTATCAAACGGCGAGAGCGACGCGCATGCGCGCCGTACCGATGTTACGGCATCGTCTACCAGCGCTCCCGGCACCTCGCCCAAGAAGGCCAACGTCACGTGAAACAGATCGGGGCCCACATAGCGGCCTTTAACCGTGTCGCGCAGCAGAGCAGACGTGTGCGACAGCGCGTTGGTTAGTTCGAACGGCAGCTCGGCTGCTATGAACACGCGCATGCGCTACGCCAGCTGCTCGGCAACCCGTTTGGCAAGATCGCTCAAAGACACCTCGACCTGCTCGTGCGTACGCATGTTGCGGAGCGTCGCGGCTCCCCGCTCAACCTCATCGGTCCCCAGCACCACACAAATGGTTGCCCCGAGCTTGTCTGCCTGCTTGAACTGACTCTTGAGCGAGCGGCCCTGATAATCCGCCTCGGTGCGAATGCCCGCGTTACGCAGCGCAAGTACGGTGCCAAACACCGACGAGCGCACGTCGGGCGTACAGGCCACATACACGCATTCCTGCGAATCCTCGCCCAAAAGTACGCCCTGCGACTCGAGCGCAAGCACGATGCGCTCAAATCCTACCGCAAAGCCGAGGCCGGGCGTAGGCTTGCCCCCCTCGAGCTCCATAAGACCGTCATATCGGCCGCCGCCACCAATGGCGCCAACGCCTGATCCCACCACCTCGACCTCGAACACCGTCCGCGTGTAGTAGTCGAGGCCACGCACAAGCGTGGGGTCTTCCTCGTAACACACGCCCGCCTCGTCCAAGTAGCGCTTGACCTGCTCGTAGTGCTCGGCGCAATCCTCGCACAGGTTATTGGGAGCCAGAGGCGCGCCTGCCATCACCGCATGGCAATGGTCGTTTTTGCAGTCGAAGGCACGCAGGGGATTGAGCTCGGCGCGTTCCAAGCAATCGGCGCACATCTGGTCTGCGTGATCCAGAATGAACGCCCGGACCTTCTCGCGGTAGGCGGGACGACATGCTCCGTCACCCATTGAGTTGATGGAGAGGCGCAGGCTCTGCGAAGGGAATCCCAAGCGCTCGAAGAACTGCATAAGCATTACGATGCATTCGGCATCGGCTGCTGGATCAGGCGCCCCAAGCCACTCAACGCCCACTTGGTGGAACTGGCGCAAGCGACCCTTTTGCGGACGCTCGCCACGGAACATGGGCCCTGCATACCAGAGCTTTGCCGGAGCACTCCCCTGTGGCACCAAGTTGTTCTGGACGGCTGCGCGCACGACGCCCGCAGTTCCCTCGGGACGCAGGGCCAACCGCTGCTTGGCCTTTAGACCAGACTCGCTGCCTTTGGCAAGCAGGCTCTCCACAAGGGCGCCCGAGAAGACACGAAACATCTCCTTGCGCACCACATCGGTCGACTCGCCAATGCCATGCACGAAGGTGGCCACCTGTTCAATCGCCGGGGTCTCGATCATGTCGAACCCATACGTGCCAAATACCTCGCGCGCCACGTCCTGCATACGCTGCCAGGCACGCATGTAGCTGCCAAACAGATCCTCGGTTCCCTGAACTCGCTGTGCCATGATGTGCCTCTCTTACTCGCTTTGCAACTCGCCTAGTATAACGCACGCCTGCCACCAGTAACAATTACACGTGGCAGAACAAGCCACCGGCAACGGTTACGTGCGGCAGCACGGAGCCGCACAGCATAGCCGTTACCGGTGGCACACGGATTCGCAGACTTTCCGCTAGGCGACCTTTACCACCCAGCCAAACTTGTCCTCGATCGCTCCGGACTGGATGCCCGTGAGCGTCTCGCGCAGCTTGGCAAGCACGGGACCCACGTGCTCCATGCCAGCACCAAACACGTGCTCGTTACCCTCGAGGTCAACGACCTTGCCCACCGGGCTAATAACGGCAGCCGTGCCACACATGCCGCACTCCACAAACTGGTCGATCTCGTCAAAGCGCACCTGACGCTGCTCAACCTTCATGCCCAGCATCTCCTCGGCCACCTGCACCAGCGAGCGGCGCGTGATGGACGGCAGAATGGAGTCGGTTGCGGACTGAGGCACCACCAGCGAGCCGTCTTCCTTAACGAGCAGGAAGTTGGCACCGCCGGACTCCTCGACGAACGTGTGCGTTTGGGGATCGAGGAACATGTTGTCCGCAAACCCCTCGGCATGCGCCAGCACGCTGGGATACAGGCTCATGGCATAGTTGAGGCCGGCCTTGATGTTGCCGGTACCATGCGGCGCGGCGCGGTCGTACTCGGGCACCTTGAGCGCCACGGGCTGCACGCCACCCTTGTAGTAGGGTCCCACGGGCGTCACCAGAATACGGAACTGATACTCGGTGGCGGGCTTCACGCCAATCACGTCGCCTGTGGCAATCATGAACGGGCGGATGTAGAGCGTGGCACCCGAGCCAAAGGGCGGCACCCAGGCGAGGTTCGCCTTCACAACCTGCTTCACGGCCTCCACAAAGCGATCCTCTGGGAAGGGCGGCATGCAGATGCGCTTGGCGGAGTCTGCCATGCGTTGGGCGTTCATGTCGGGACGGAAGCACACGATGTCGCCATCTTCGGTGGTGTATGCCTTCAGCCCCTCAAAGACTTCCTGGCAGTAATGGAAGATGCCCGCGCACTCGCTGAGCTGGAGGGTATGGTCCGGCGTGAGGATGTCCTCTCCCCACTCGCCGTCCTTGTAGTTGCAAACATAGCTGTAATCGGTGGGCGTGTAGCTAAAGGTCAAGCTACCCCAGTCAAGGTCCTTCTTCTCCATAGGATCACTCCTTATACCCATTGCCGTTCAGATGGAGACAGTATAGTCCGCGAACGCAAAAGCAACCGAAACGATTACAAGGGGAAACAAAAGCGGAACGCTCCCGTTAGTCCAATTGACCAATCCACTGGTCAAAAACGGGTCCCCAAGGGGCATAAACAACGTCGCCCCTCCTCGCAAACAGCGAAAAGGGGCGACGAATCACGCTATGCGATGAAGAACTACGCAATCAGCGAGGACAGGTTGATGCTCGCGTTGCTCAGCAGCCCGTTCACATAGTCCGTCCACTGAGTGGTGATCTGGGACTGTGCGGTGGAGTAGTTCTGGTAGGCAACGTAGTAGGCAGCCTGTGCGGCGTTATACGAAGCCTCATCCTTGTTGAACTGGTCCTTGATGTCGTCGGCCGAGAGCGCGGTGGCATACGCGCCGTCTTCGCTCTTCCACTTGTTGGCCTTGGCGTCCCACTCGTCGCCAGCAAGCTTGATGATGTACTTGGCATACTTCTTGTCCATGGCCTTGTTGGCCTCGTCCTCAGCCGCCTGCTTGTCCTCGTCGCTCAGCTCGTTGCCCTCGTCGTCCGTGGTCTTGTACTCAGGAGCCTCGGGAGCCTCAGGAGCCTCGCCCGCATCGGCGGTAACCACCTTGTCGCGGAGAGCGGTCATCTGTGCCGTCTGTCGCAGAAGATCCTTCACCTTCGCCTCGTCCATGCCATAGGAGCTCGCGATGGAGGCAAGGTCGCTCGAACCCAGATTCTCTTCCGCATAAGCCGAAAGGTCCTCATCAGAAACGGTCACGCCCTCCTTCTCGGCTGCCTTGGCAATGATCTTGTTGCGCACCAGGGAGACCACTGAGTCCGCGGAAGGCACGGCATAGTTCCCCTCCTCGTTCTTTGCAGACTCAAGCGACGAGCCCTGCTCAATTACCTCGCGGGCTGTCACGGATTGCGATGCCCCGTCGTACGTGTAGGTACCCAGCACGGTATCGAGCTCCGCCTCGGTAAGCGTGGTCTTGCCGAGTGCAGCACCACCGGCACCGCCCATGGCAAAGTGCCCAATAAGCACGCCCACGACCAACGCCGCGATGGCGATGCCAATCCACGCACCCATGCCGAGGTTCTTGATGTCAAAACCCTTCTTGGGTTCCTCGTTGGTAATCTCTTCCGCCATTCTCTTACCTTTCCAAAGACTTCGCTTCAATGCTCCGCATTAAGCTTGCCAGAGCCGTAAATGCAAATAATACTCCAAATACCATTTGGGTCACAACGCCAAGCACCAATATCTCAGTTCACACATATCCCTCTTTGTAGGCCAAACCACACCCATGGCACAAGCCGTTGAGGGGCAGTCCTTCCATGGTCAGTGCGCGTTTTTGTTATATTGAGGTCACAAGCAACACAACTGGAACAGTGGAGGATGGCGAAGGTCAAACCAAAGAAGAGGGCGATGAGAACAGCCCTGACGGTATTTCTCACGCTTGCGCTCACGATGAGCTTATGCCCCATTCCGCGCATGGCGCTGGCAGAGGACCAAATGAGTCCTGTCGACGAGGAAGAGGTCATCACCATAGCGACCGACGCGGATGAGGAAGAGTCAGTCGACAACAATGTAGTCGTCGAAGCTCAGGAAGAGAGCATCGACGAG
The DNA here is from genome assembly GCA_017513965.1 of Atopobiaceae bacterium. Lineage (GTDB taxonomy): Bacteria > Actinomycetota > Coriobacteriia > Coriobacteriales > Atopobiaceae > RUG440. The sequence goes on along the minus strand of JAFWMI010000070.1, from coordinate 43,262 downwards.
GAGGTTGGGACCACCGACGAAACGCCGTCCGACCAGACCTCACCCGCCGCACCTGCACCCTCGGTGTTCCTGCAGTCCGACGCAGGCCTACCCTCCAAGTTTGACCTGCGCGACCGTGGCGTTGAGCTTGATGCCGAGGAACATTTCCACAAGCAGCCCCTATGCAAGAGCGGCAACTATGCCCTCTGGCAGGATAACATCGACCAGATAAACGGAGCTTTGCGAGGGCCACGGTGTTTCGGTGGGCGTAACCATCAGCGACGAGACCCTTAACACCAACACCTGGGCGGCATATGATCCCGCGTTCTCGGCAGGTGCCTCGCACGTGGTCTGCATTGTGGGATGGGACGACGACTACGGCGCGTCCAACTTTAAGGACACCCCTCCCGACAACGGCGCTTGGATCGTCAAGAACAGCTGGGGCTCCCAGACCGACGCGGTCATGGATGGCCTCGTTGCCTTGGATGGCACGACCAAGGACGCCCACGCCTCCGACCAAAAGCGGGTAGGGACACAGGCAGCATACGGGTAACCTGGCGGGAGAACAAGTTTGCCAGTGCCGGCTACAGGGCGTTGCTCTACAGCAAGAGGAGCGGCAAGGTAATCGCCTCCAAGACGGTTGCTGCCGGCAAGACGTCCACCACATTCAAAGATCTAAAACCCGGCAAGAAATACTATGCGCGCGTGCGAATGCTTCGTCCCAAAGGCGGGAAGACCTACGTTGGGGCGCTCGGTCATTATCATGCGAGCTCCGCATCGTAGGGTGAGTCATTTTCACGACTGTGGTTGGTGAGGGCAGGGGACACTCCTCATAGAGGTGTGTCCCCCGCCCTCCGTCATATCCCGCCCGTGTATTGGCAAAACAAAAGGTGGAAGGATTCATACCCTTCCACCCTTATTTCGCACTGGAGCCAGCTATCAGACTCGAACTGATGACCCCCGCTTTACGAGAGCGGTGCTCTACCGACTGAGCTAAGCTGGCTTGCAAGAGACAATCATAGAGGAATCGTGCGCTCTATGCAAGCGTTCGTTATTTCCTCACAACTACACCTCAGGACCCTGCACAAACCACTTGAGCCGTCCGCGTCCCAAGCCGCTACCCAGTCCGCGCACAGCACGGTCGTCAATCTCCACTGCAGCGGCGGCCCCTGTCGAAAATCCCAAGTACTGTCCGCACAGCCGTGCACACATGTCCTCCATAAAGGGAATGTGGCCCACCGCAACTATCACGTCGGCATTCGTCTGAGACAACTCGCGCAGGAACTCTCCTTGATCCTGGGCATACATGGAGCGCACCTCTCGGCATGTCTCTATGCCGAGCGTCTCGTTCGCAATGGCAGCCGTAGCACGCGCGCGGGTGGCCGGACTCATCCAGAGCTCAGTCGCGCTCGTTACGTCCACCAACGACAACGTTCGCGGGAATGCCTCGCGCAAGGCCTTGGCACCAGCGTCGGTAAGCTCGCGTTCAAAGTCAGTCTGTCCAAGCTCCTTGAGCTTTGCCTCGCCATGGCGGATAAGCACAATAGTCAGTGCCATGCCCCTGTCTCCAATCTCGCTCCCCGAGCGCTATGCCATCCAGCTCTCGTCCGAGGGGTTGTCCCTAAACTTGAGCAGGCGGTCCTTGTCCTCGGGCTTAATGTAGCCCTCCTCCACCGCCACATCCACCAACGTGTCCAAGTCGCACAGGCTGGTGTTGGTAACGTCGTCGGCAGCCAAACGATCAAGACCGCGCTGCATGCCATAGGTGAAGATGCTCACCACACCCAAAACGTTCGCGCCAATCTCGCGCAGCGGGTCCACGCACTCAAGCACCGAGCCACCCGTGGAGATGAGGTCCTCGATTACCACGACCTTGGTGCCCGGCTCGCACCGTCCCTCAATTTGGTTCTGACGCCCGTGGTCCTTGGCAGAGCCACGCACGTAGCCCATGGGTATTCCCAGCCTATCCGCGGCAATCGCGGCATGGGCAATGCCCGCGGTAGAAGTGCCCATGAGCATCTCAACGTCCGGATACAGCTCCTTTGCCTTCTCCGCGAGCGCCTCGTCAATGAGCGTCCGAACCTCTGGATAGCTCAGCGTAAGGCGGTTGTCACAGTAGATGGGACTCTTGATGCCACTCGCCCAGGTGAACGGATCGTCGGGTCGCAAGAACACTGCCTGGATCGAGAGCAGCGCCTTCGCTATGTCGGTCTTGCTTGCCATGCTTCCTCCCTCGTCGCCTCGTGACTCGACCATCGCGTCACGCATATCGCCAAGAATATCCAAAGCGAACGTATAGCTTATATGTTGATGGGGATGTTATCGAGCGACCGCGCTGCCTCAACCTTAAGGTACACAGAGACCATCGCCTTCCCCACGGTAAACGTGGCACGCCCCTCGTCGGACACGTCGATCAAGTCCTGGTTCTCTCCCAGCACGCAACACCACTGCTCTCCCGCGTGTGCCGGACCCAGGTCAAGCGTCTTCTCCACGGGCTCCTCGCTACCGTCGCGACTCGAGAGCACCACCACGCAGCCACTCATCTCATGGTCGGCGTCCCCGTCGCGTACCCACGCCACCAAGTCGTGTTCGTCGAAGTAATCGTGTTGCGCACCAAAGGCGAATCGCCTGCGGATCTCGAGCAGCAACGGCAGCTCGGCAACCGCCTGAATGCGATCGTTTGGCAAACCATACAAATCGGCAAAGAACACGCACGGATACCCCTGCTCGCGCAGCAGGATGAGTGCATAGGCGACCGGCTTGAACCATGCCTCCACCGTGGACTCCAGCGCCTGGTTAGGCTGCGTGTCGTGATTGTCCACAAAGGTAACCGTATGAATAGGATCCGCCTCCAACAGCGTACCCTGCAGAATATGCTTAAAGTCAATGCGCTGGCCGTCGTGCGACGCATGGAAGAACTTGAAGTGCAGCGGTACGTCGAACAGGCTCATGGTCTTCTCGTCGCCCAAATACGACTGAAGTAGACCCGTATCGGCAGACCAGTACTCCCCCACGCAGAACAGCTCGCGCCCCGTCGCATTGCGCATGTCGGCAAGCCATCGCAGGTAGAACGAGCGACTCATGTGCTTGATGGCATCCAAGCGCACCCCGTCCACATGCGTCTCGTTGAGGTACCACGCCCCCCATTTGACGAGCTGCTCATACACGCGCGGGTCGTGCAACTTGACGTCGGCACCCATCAAATAGTCAAAGTTGCCATTCTCGTGGTCTACGTCTTCGTCCCAGTGCTCCCCGTCGAGCAAGAACACACCGGACCGTTCATGGAACACGTCGTAGTCCACCGCCTTAAAGCAGTGATAGTCCCACGTAAAGTCATCGTAGGTACCGTTACGTCCGGGGAAGGTATAGCGCGTCCAAGCCGTTATGGGCCGTGGAATGTCCATTGCGTAGTTACGATTGTCTGCCGCGACCTCGGTTGCCAGCACACGTTGTGTTGCATCGGCACCCAACCGATGGTTGAGCACCATGTCTGCCAGTACGTACAGGCCAGCCTTCTGCATGGCGTCGACCGCCGCTTGGTACTCCTCACGCGTACCGTATTTTGTTGCGACCGACCCGCGTTGGTCAAACTCGCCCAAGTCCCACAGGTCGTAGGCACCGTAGCCCACATCCTTCATGCCCTGGGTGCCCTTATACGCGGGCGGCATCCAAATTGAGGTAAAACCTTCCTCCGCCAAACGCGGAGCCAGGCGAGCCAAGCGACGCCAATGTTGGCCATCGGGCGGAAGGTTCCACGAGAACCCCTGAAGCATGGTGCCGTTAAGCATTGCTCCTGCCAAGTTGCCCACCCCCTTCTGCGCCGTTGGGAACTATTGTAGACGAGTGCGGCGCGATGAGGGAGCTTAGCACAAACACTCAGAAGGTAAACCTACAAATTGTTAAGACATACAGCACGCTTCCATATCGATTTTGAGTGCAAACGTTTCTACTCGGCAACAAGCGGCACCTCCTTTGTGCTTCTCGGCTATCCTGTATCGGTCGTGACCATCACGAGAAAGGCAAGTACCACATGAGCAGAGTTTTTAATTTTTCGGCCGGCCCAGCAGTGCTTCCCGAGGAGGTCCTCAAGGAGTGTGCTGAGGAGATGCTCGACTACCGCGGCTGCGGCATGAGCGTTATGGAGATGAGCCATCGCTCGGCTATGTACCAACAAATCATCGACGAGGCCGAAGCAGATCTGCGCTCCCTCATGGGCATTCCCAGCAACTACCGGGTGCTCTTCCTGCAAGGCGGCGCCAGCCAGCAATTCACCGCAGTTCCCCTCAACCTGTGCGCACTCCCGGGTGCCTCGGGCAAGGGTGACTATATCCTCACGGGCATGTGGGCAAAGAAGGCCTTCCAGGAGGCACAGCGTTTCATCGACGCACAGGCTGTGGCCAGCAGCGCCGATAAGACGTTCTCGTACATTCCCGACTGCTCCGATCTTCCCATTCGCGAAGATGCCGACTACGTCTACATCTGCGAGAACAACACCATCTATGGCACCGTGTACCACGAGCTTCCCAACACCAAGGGCAAGCTGCTCGTCTCGGATGTGAGCTCCATGTTCCTGAGCCAGCCTCACGAGGTGGAGCGCTACGGCGTCATCTATGGCGGCGTGCAAAAGAACGTTGGTCCCGCGGGTCTGGTCATCAGCGTCATTCGTGAGGACCTCATTCCCGAGGGACTGGTCGACGGGTGCCCCACCATGCTCAACTGGCGCACGCAAGCCGACGCCGGCTCCATGTACAACACCCCCAACTGCTGGGCTATCTACGTATGCGGCAAGGTCTTTAAGTGGCTGCAGGCGCAGGGCGGCCTTGAGGCCATGCGCGAGAAGAACATCGTCAAGGCCAAGCTGCTCTACGACTTCCTCGACGAGTCGTCGCTCTTCAAGGGCACCGTACGTCGCGAGGACCGCTCGCTCATGAACGTCCCGTTCGTAACCGGCGATGCAGACCTCGACGCTGAGTTCGTACGCGAGTCGAAGGCTGCCGGGCTCGAGAACCTCAAGGGTCACCGTTCGGTTGGCGGCATGCGCGCCAGCATCTATAACGCCATGCCCATCGAGGGCGTGCAGAAGCTTGTGGACTTTATGAAGGACTTCGAGGCACGTCATTAGTCATGCGCACGCGCATCCCAACGCTCTGAATCCTCCAGGCGACCCGCTCGTCAATCAAGACGGGCGGGTCGCCCTTTCTTAAACGTGGCATGTTCTCTATACTTTCATTCTTGGTATCAAACCATTAATGAAAGGTCGCCCTGTGAAGACATTGGGACAAATCGCACTGCGAATCGGCATAGCGTACTTCGTATGCCTCGCCATTTGCACGGGATTGCTTACGGCCGCCTACTGCACCCCCACATCACTCATGCGCTCCAATGTAGAGGAGTCGATTCTTAGCCTCAAAAATGAGGGAAGCATCTACCACATGATTGATGGTGGCGAAAACTGGCGTCTGGACAACTTTACCGTTGCGATCATGCTCAACGTCGCCTGCCACGGCGACAGCGACCCTCTACACAATACGTTTTGGAGCCCATTGGTGGGAACCAGCGAAAACGGCTACGATCCCATCCAAAGACTCGAGACCGGGCTCGGACAGCCAGATGATGGAGAGGGCAGAACCTCATACATGCGCTATTGGCACGGCTACGCGGTCGTGCTCAAACCCCTGCTGTGCCTATTGAACCTCACACAAATTCGCATGGCGTTTCTTATGATTCTCTCGGGAATGATTCTTGTTGCGGCCATCATGTTGAGTAAGCGTGAAGGAACGGTCGTAGCGGTGCTCTTTGGCACCTCGTTCGTGGCATTTAACTACATTGTCGCTACGTTCTCACTCTCGTTCGTGTTCTGTCTGTTCATAGCCGTGGGGGCCTCTATCATGGTTCTCGCGAAGGCAGATACGAGCTCAGACGCAAACGCAAGATTCCTGTGTTTGGAATGGTGCGTGCCATTCTTCGCGTGGGGAGCCCTCACCTCGTATTTGGACTTTCTTACCATCCCCATAGTCACGCTTTGCATACCACTTGGCTTATTCCTCTTCTTGCGTCGCGCATGCATCCGCACGGACAATCTCTTGGGCATGTTCGCATTCGTATGCTCCATGTGTCTGTGCTGGGGCCTTGGCTATGCCTCAATCTGGGCCTCAAAATGGGTTCTTTCTTCCCTCATAACGCACCAAGATGTTATACGCAATGCGCTTCGCGATGCACAGGTACGGACAGGTCACGAATCGACGCTTGCGAACGATTCCGCAACCATTGGGCCGTTGGACGCTCCTCTCGCAAACCTCCGTCTGGCCTTCCCATTTTGGAGTGCAGTCCTGCTGATTGCGGCAATGGCGATCGCCGTGATTCCGCCCGTCCGACGCTTCCTCTCTCCCAGCTTGCCGCGCCAAGCGGCAAGCTGGTGCTGGATGCTTCCCGCGCTTGCGGTGGCCCTTCTCCCCTATGCGTGGTACCTGTTTGCTCCAAGTCACTCATTTGATCATTGCTGGTTTACCTACCGGGCACAGCTGGGCTCCCTACTCTGCCTCTTCTACGTTTTGGCAGACCGCTTTGGTACCCACATGGCACCGCAGAAACAGGGAAGTTGCTACGGAAAGCATATGACAAAGGGAAGCATACGGGCTTAGGCCAACTTTCGTACCAGCGACTTGGGCTATACTGATTGCACCAATGCGACTACGGGATTTGGATAACACCATGATCAACTTCAACATTCCCCCCTACGTGGGAGGCGAGAAGGAGTACATTGCGCAGGCGATTGAACAGCGCAAGCTCTGCGGTGACGGCGACTTTACCAAACGCTGCAATGCGTGGTTGGAGCAGAACACGGGCACGTCCAAGGCGTTGCTCACCACCTCCTGCACGCATGCACTCGAGATGGCGGCGCTGCTGTGCGACATTAAACCGGGTGATGAGGTCATTCTGCCCTCTTACACGTTTGTCTCCACCGCCAACGCATTTGTGCTCCGTGGGGCAACCGTCGTATTCGTGGACATTCACCCGAGCACGATGAACATAGACGAACGGCTCATAGAAGCGGCAATTACCGAACGCACGCGTGTTATTGCCCCGGTCCACTACGCAGGCGTTTCGTGCGAGATGGACGCCGTCATGGACATTGCCTCGCGCCACAATCTTATGGTGGTGGAAGACGCAGCGCAGGCCATAACGAGCACGTATCATGGCCGTCCCTTGGGCACCATAGGCGACTTTGGCTGCCTGAGCTTCCACGAAACCAAAAACATAAGCATGGGGGAAGGCGGCGCCCTGCTCGTACGCGACCCTGCAATGGCAGAACGCGCCGAGATCATCCGCGAGAAGGGCACCAATCGCTCCAAGTTCTTCCGAGGAGAGATTGACAAGTACACTTGGGTAGACGAAGGCTCCTCATACCTTCCCAGTGAGCTCAATGCCGCCTATCTGCTTGCTCAGCTGGAGCAGGCAGACAAAATCCAAGCCTCACGCATGGCAGCATGGAATCGCTACTACGAGCAGCTCGCACCGCTAGCAGAAAAGGGTCGCATAGAGCTCCCCTTCGTGCCGGAAGGATGCACGCACAACGCTCACATGTTCTACATCAAAACACGCGACCTTGCAGAGCGTACGAAGCTCATGGCAACCCTCAAGGCAGAGGGCATAAGCACCGTGTTCCACTACATTCCTCTACACAGCTCACCCGCAGGCAGGGCAATGGGTCGCTTCTGTGGTGAGGACCGTTACACCACGCGCGAGAGCGAGCGTCTGCTTCGCCTCCCCATGTGGTACGGCATCTCCCAAGAGCAGGTAGATACGGTTTGCACCGCCATTGCGCAGTTTTATAGGTAACGAGCACGGAGAGTCCCATGGCATCCTTCCTCAAAAACGAGTTCAAGAACGTAATGACGTTGTACTACCTCCTCAAACTTGACAAAAAGATCCCCACCAACGCCAAGCGAGCGGTGCGCAAGCAAAACAAGCGCGTGCACAAGGTCATGAAGCGCGCCTACAAGATTCCGTTCTATCGCGCCCGGTTCGACGACCGCGGCCTTACGCCCAGCGACTTCCATTGTGCAGAGGACTTGGCCAAGTTCCCCATAACCACGCGTGCCGACCTGCGCGAATGGATGCAGGACGAGATGGCCTCGCATCCCGAGCGCGAGGACTCCTGGGAAGTGTTCAAGACGAGCGGATCCACCGGCATTCCACTCGTCTTCGTCGTGTCGCGTCGCGAGGCCGCTTGCGTAAACGCCAACTGGATCCGCGTGCTCATGTTTGCCGGGTATAAGCCGGTAACCGAGAAGATGCTCACGTTCCTCACCACCCACTCAGAGGTAGATCCCGAAAAGGGTGACTCGTTTGTCCAGAAGCTCGGCATCCTCAGGCGCAAAATCGTACCCGAGCATCTGTACGTGGGCGAAGGCATGCGCGACCTCATAGCACTCATCAACGACTACAAGCCACAACTCATATGCTTCCGCAAGAATGTGCTGGTTCGCCTCGCCACGTATGCACGGCGAAACAACCTCACCATCCACAAGCCACGCATCTACACACCCGTGAGCGAGATGGTGGACGACATTACCAAGAAGCTCCTTGTAGAGACCTTTGGCCCAGGCCTCATGGATGCCTATGGCACCAACGAGACGGCCAGCTGCGCCGTGCGCCTTCCCGGCATGGACGCCTTCTACGTATACAGCGACACCCACGTGCTCAACATAGTCGATGACGAGGGCAATCTGTCCGACGAGGGCCGCATCATCGGCACCACGCTCTACAAGTTCGACTATCCCATCATCAACTATGAAGTGGGCGACCGTGCCACCTCGGAGATGCGTGACGGCCTGCGCTACATTACGTCCATTCTGGGCCGTTCCAACGACCTCGTCCTTCACGAAGACGGAACCGAGACCTCGGCCACCGAGCTCATGAAGATTCCCAACGGCATTGACGGCATCTCCCAGTTTAGGTACGTGCAGGACTCAACGAGCGCCATGACCATCATGTTGGTAAAAGACCCACGTCCCGGCACCTCCACCAAAGACCAAATCGAGTCGTTCTTCTCGAAGAAGGTCGAGGAGCTCTATGGCAAGCCGGAGTTCGCACTTACGTTTGCCTGGATGGACGAGATCCCGCCAGACGAGAACGGTAAGATGCGCTGCTTTATTCGTAATTTCTAAGCCTTCGCCCAGCGGCGACTAAGGAGAGAGACATGGCAAACATACTGGTACTTGGCGCAGGCGTCTATCAGGTTCCCCTCATCGAATGCATCCACCGCATGGGTCATCGTGCGATCGTTGCCAGCATCCCTGGCAACTACCCAGGGTTCGCGCTTGCCGACAGCATTGCCTATGTGGACACACGCGACAAGGACCGCTTGCTCGAGGTGGCCCACGAGCATGAGGTAAAGGCCGTGCTCACGGCCGGTACCGATGTTGCCATCCCCTCCGTTGGCTATTTGTGCGAGAAGCTTGGCCTGCCGGGCATCGACGCCCAAACCGGTGTCTTGTCCACCACCAAGATCGACATGAAGCGCGCGTTTATGGATGCCGGCGTACGCACCGCCGTCTTCGAAATCGTTGCGATCGGCGCCTCGGACGACGTGCTTCGTTCGGTTGCGGAGGGCATTGGGTATCCCGTGATCTTTAAGGCGGTCGACTCCTCGGGAAGCCGCGGTTGCGTGTGCGTCACTTCTCCAGACGAGATTGCGGCAGCCATTGATGAGGTACGTGGCGTTACCTCAAACGACCACTTCATCATAGAGAAGTATTTGGTCGGCATCGAGTTTGGCCTGCAGCTCTTCATGCAGCATGGTGAGCTCAAGCTCGCCATGACCCACGGAGACTACGTCTCTCCTGGCGCTACCTCGGTTCCCATGGGTCACTACGTTCCCTATGGCGACGACCAGCTCATAGCGGACGGTGTGTCCGAGGCCACCAAGGCCGCGCACGCCGTCGGCATCAACGAGGGGGCGGTCAACGTCGACGCCATGCTCTGCGACGGTGAGGTCTACATCATCGAGATTGGCGCACGTGCCGGAGCCACCCTGCTTCCCGAACTGGTTGGTGCCCGCTACGGATTCGACTACTACGAGGCCATTGTCAACTGCGCCCTAGGCAACGAGGTCGTGGTGCCGAGCGAGACGAGCACCTGCTCGGCCGCCATGGTGCTTTGCCCCAATCGCAAGGGCGTTATCTCCTCGGTGGATCATATGCCCACCACAAACGACACGCTGCAGATTGCTTCGCTCGACGTGGCAGCCGGTGACGAGATTCGTCGGTTCCATGTGGGTCCAGACCGCATTGGCCAGATTCTCACCGTGGGCGACACGCTGGACTCCGCGGAGCAGGCCCTCCATGCCGCGCAGGACGACATTCGCATCACCATGGAAGACGGCGCGCTTCTCGACTGGCTCGAACCCAAGCGCGTCTAACGCTCGGATTCGCTGTCTCTCGCAGGACCAAACACCTCTCGCACCACAAACTGCGGAGAGTTGTTGAGCGAGATGTAGATGCGCCCCAAGTACTCGCCAATGATGCCCAACATGAGCATGATCATGCCGCCAATGAGCATGATTGCGGCCATAGTAGAGCTCCAGCCCATGGCAATCTGTGGGTGTAGGAGCTTGCGCACCACCACGAAGAGGCCAAACAGGAAACCCAACACGGCAAACAGAATGCCCAAGAACGTGGCAAGGCGCAAGGGCTTTACCGAGAAGGACGTAAAGCTGTTCACCAAGAGCGAGAGCGACTTCCTAAACGTGTAGTGACCCTCCCCAATGGTCCGTTCGCGCTCCTCCATGTCCACGTTGACCACTCGACTCGTTGAGCGGAACATGAGCCCGGATAGATACGGGTACGGATTCGTGTATTTGATCACCTCGTCGCGCACGAAGCGACGCATGGCCGAGAAGTTGGAGAACTTGAGGTCGCTGCTCTTGCCCAATAACCATGTGGCACCCACGTCATTAACCCGCGACCCAAGGTTCTTGAACCATGACTGCTTCTTTTGCGGATAGCGTGCGATGGCAACGTCTGCCGAGCCGTCCATGAGCGGTTCCAACAGGTCCCACAACCTGTCCAACGGACACTGCTGGTCGTCGTCCACGAACACCACGTAGTCCCCGCTAACATAGTGGCACCCACACATGAGCGCACTGTGGCGACCACCATTGCGCGCGAGGTCGATAGCGGTTACGCGCGTATCCTTCTTGGTTACCGCACGCAATGCCTCAAGCGTCCCATCGGGAGAACAGTCATTGACTGCCACCACTTCGTAGTCGTAGCCATCGCGCTGCGACACCACCTCGCGTATCTCGTCGATCACCAAACCAACTGAGCCCTCGCTGCAGTAGCAGGGAATCACGAAGCTTATGAGCTGCGTTGCTTGTTCACACATCTGCACGTTCCTCAAACACCCATGCGCCATAAACGGACACGGTACCCTATGCAACCTCCCGGTATTGTACCAACACGCCGTATCCAGGGTTGCCGGCACGCATCCAGTTGACGTCTTTGCCCGTAACCTGCTCAATACAGGAGCAGAGCAAGTCAGCCTGTTCGTCGGTAAGCAGCAACACCTTAACGCCGTCGCGTAGCATCACGTCGTAGTTGTGCGCGTCGTCGCCACGCAGCTTATCCATGCGCGCCAAGTTTGTTGGCACATAGTACTCCCAGCCTCCCACGTACATCATGTTCCCCGGCAACGTCGTGCGCCAGGGATCGTATGACGAGAACAGGCTCACCGCCGTAAAGTACTGGTCGTTTGGATGCCCTTCAACATACGAGATGCCCAGGTCTGCCGCTCGCTCGTATTCGTGGAGGGTAACCAAGGTGCCACGAACATCACGTGAGGTGAGCGGGCAGCATGCGACAAGCACAGGCAACAGTGCGCCCACCACCACGCCTCGAAGCCACGCGCGGTTGCTCCTTCCCCACAACACGAGCAGAGCGGCAAACTCAAGCCACAGCAGGGAGTATGCCAGTTTCCACAGTGCGTCCGTACGCCATGCCGCGAGCGCAAACCGCGCTGCAAGCAGCACAAGGAGCACGGCCGCAACAACACGCACCGCATTCAACGCGGCATGTGGGCGCGCATCCGCCTCCTTGGCGGAACGTTCCTCTGCGGCATCACGGCCGCAGGTGATGAGCATGCCCAGCACAAATGCCACGGCTGGCCATAACGCCACCAGCGCCACCCGTGTAACAAGGCGCCCCTGCATCTCCAGGAAGTAGATCTCGGCACCGCATGCCACAAGCCCCGCCAGAATCATGAGCCACGTTTGCGCGTCTGAGCAAAGCGCCAGAACCAACACGGCGCATAGCAGGAACAACACGAGCAGGCCGGTGACGGTTCGGCTGTCGAACATGCCCTCGCCATAGCGCCAGCTGTCCACGATGTGGCGCACGCCGAGTTGCTCCCGTTTCGCGCCCTCACGGCTCAATGCAACAAACGAATCGGGCGTAACCCGCTCGTCCATGAAGAGCCATTCGTCATTTACCAACGTCTCCAGCTCTTGGGACCATCCCTGACTTCTATACAGCTCGGGATTCTCCTCAAAAGAGTCGTGCGGGGCATCCATGTACTTGTGGCGCGCCGCGTTCGTAGCGAGGAACTGCTGCCATTCGGGAGTGCCGTACGCCACGTTATTGGCAACGTTGCACGCAAGCGCCAACAACACGCCCAGCGCAAAGGGGGCAGCCGAATGCGCCAAAACCAAAAGATGTGCCTTGCGGTCGTCGTTGCGCAATGCGGCAACCACGCCAGGCACAAACAGTAGCACCGCAAACGGCAACGCCGCCTTGGCCGCCGAAGGACGGGTGCAGTAGGCTGCGACGATCATCAAAACAAGATAGACACCGTAGCGTCTGCGCCTCCGTAGTTCTTCTGCGCGTCCACGCATGCACTGCAGCAAAACGGCACTCGCCGCAAGCGTTCCAGCCGTAAGCGTAAACGAGGTGAGCGAGAAGGCATATAGGAACGCGCCCACGCTCGAGAGTGTGGCCATTAATCCAACAAGGGCGACTCGACGTACCGAAAGCGGCTCGTTATTTCCGCAGAACGCATAACCCCAGGATAGGCACCACAAATAAACCGAAGCCAACACACAGGCCTCTTGCCACACGAACCACCACGGTATGGAGGGAACCACCCTAAAGAGCCCCGCAATAAGCTCGCCAAGTACGATGTTAATGAACACCGCATGACCGGAAGGGCTGCCTGTGCCACCACCAGACAGAATGAGCTGCATCTTTGAGTCGTCGTTGAGGCAGAACATGGGCGGCGCAAGAAACCAAGACACAACCGCAGCAACGACCGAGCACACAAGCGCAACCAACATAAGCCGAGTATGACGATTTGCTTTGCGCACAGCCTGCCTCCCTTGTTCATCGTAGGGATAGAGTATACCAACCACACGCGTATCAAACACAGCACGTAAGCCATATCCGTCTCCTCGCAGATTTGTCCCTCGTGAGGGGAGGCTTTTTGGGAGGAATGCGCCCACTGACAGGCAACGACGAACCATCTGGTACACTTGAGACGCACTCGGAATCAATGGCCAAGCAAAGGAGCAGCATGTGGTTTGAGTTCTTATTCGCCACAGCGTTGGCTACCCTGCTTCTTTATGGACCCGGCTATCTGTTTTTCAGGGGCTTACGGTTCTCTAAAACGCTCGCATGCTGCTGCGCACCGCTGTTCAGCGTTTGCATCTATGGCAGCCTGCCCATTCTCTATTACGAGCTCGGCATACCATGCGGCGTTCTCTCGGTTGCCGGTCCCGCGCTCCTGGTAGGACTTGGATGCTACCTCCTTGCATTGTCTCGAGGTCGCCTGCGTGAACATCGCCTTGCGTTGAGTGCCATGGACCCCATCTCATTGAAAGGTCGTGGAATCCCCTTCGACCTCACCATTGCGTCGCTCTATGTTCTTGTCGCCATGACCGTTTGCGTCTTCGTGTTTGTCCTTGCACTCCCCCAGGCCAACTCCTTCGCACCACGTGCCGACAACATCACGCATCTCAACCTCACCCGTGCCTTCTTGGACTCTGGCAAGTGGTCGTCTCTGCACACCAACACCTTCCTCACCTCACCGCAAAACGAGCGCTCGGTAGCAGGGGAAGGTGGCTTTTATCCGTGTGCGTGGAACTGCGTAGTGGTGCTTACCTGCCTGTTGGGCCACGTCGACCTCATGCTCGCCTTAAACGCCGTAGTTGCGCTCTCGTGCAGCGTCATGTTTTCGCTGGGCATGTACGCTTTTTTGCGTACGCTCCTTCCCCACCATCGTCGAGCGATCGTGCTTGGCGTCGTCGCCATAACAGGCTTTGCCAACTGGCCTTGGCATTACCTCTATACGGGACCTCTGTATCCCAATCAGTTTGGCATCTCCCTGCAGTTCTCGGCGCTGGCATTGATCCTGCTCTTCGCCGAGCACAAAAGTCCACGAAGCGTCGTGCCACAACTCATCACCTGTGGCATCGTATCCTTTGTTGCGCTTGCGCTCGCTCACCCCACCACCATCTTTTCCGTCTATGTGTTCATGGCCTTTTACGGCGCCCACAGAATATGCGGCCTCCTCGGCCGCAGCTGGCGCCTCGTTGCCGTCCTTTCCGCTTACGCGCTCGCTGTGGTAGGGGTTTGGATATTCTGCTACCAATTGCCCATGCTCCACAGCGTGATTGGATATGTGGAAATAGAGCAGATACCTCCCCTGGAGGCGGCACAAGACCTGCTTGCCATGCAATTCGTGTTCACCAACCCACAAGTGGGCATCTCGGCTCTTGCCATCCTGGGCATACTTGTTGTGGTCAAGCAACCAGAGCGACGTTGGCTGCTCTGCCCCGTGGCCTTCTTTGCCCTGGGCTATGTAGCCTCCCGAGCCGACTGGTGGACCATAAAGCACTGGGTCGCGGCGCTCTGGTACACGGACCGCAGGCGTATGGCCATAAACATGGTCTTGTACCTTATGCCCATCGTCGCGCTTAGCCTTGACGCCCTGCTACCCAGCACACAGTCGAATGCGTCCAAAATGGCAACGCCTCGTACCATGGGCGCACGCATAGGTGCCTGTGCAGCATTGCTCGTCCTCATCTACGTGCCGATTATTCCCAATCCAATTACACGGACAACGATGAGCTCTCCACTTAATACGGCGGCCTTGCTCATGCGCGAACGCTATCGCGAGCGCATCTATTCTCCCGAGGAAGTCGACTTTGTAAACCGCGCCATGGAACTCATACCCCCAAATTCCCTTGTTATCAACTCCCCCGGAGATGGCAGCATGTGGGCCTATGGGGTCAATGACCTCAATACGTTCTACCGCGACATTCACATTAAGCCGCAAACGTCCAATGCGACCATCATTCGCAAGCACCTCAACGAATACGCGCGTAGTCGCGTTGTTCAACAAGCCGTGCACGAAGTAAACGCCTCGTACGTCCTTTTGCTCGACAAGGGAGTGCCGTACCAGTTTGGCTTTTGGCTTTGGCAATACGCCGAGAATCAGCTGGAGTATTGGAAGGGGATCGACGCCATAAGAGACGACACGCCTGGATTTACCACAGTGCTGTCGCAAGGCAGATCAATGCGCCTGTACAAGATTGAGCAACTTGATGGAGCGTAGAAAGAACCAAAGCGTCGAGCTTTGCAGAATCATTGGCGCACTCATCATTTTGGGCCATCATTCGTATCTTTTGGGAAGACGAGAGCTCTTTGTGAGCGGATGGATCTTCGTTGAGTTCTTCTTTATGATCACCGGCTTCTATACCGCAAAGCACTTTGAGAAGACGGCGCACGGGGACCTGTCCATCAGCGCATCCACGGCCATGGGCTATGTGTACCAAAAGGTCCGTCGGCTCGTCCCCTTCGCGTGGGCAGGTATCTTGCTCGGACTGCTCGCGAACCTCATAAAAAATGGGCTTAGCCCTCGCGACTTGCTCGCACTCCCCTACAACATGCTCTTCTTGGCCGGAAGCACACTCCCCATAGACCTTCCCAACTACGACTCACCGCTCTGGTTCGTCACCATGATCATCCTATTCCTTCCCCCCGTCATTATCCTTATGACGAAGCTCCCGCGCGCATATCGACACCTGCTCTGTTGGCTTATCCCAGCTCTATTTATCATCTATAATGTTATAGTTATTGGTCGAGTCGCCGTATGGGAGAGTTGCCCCTCCAGACTCATGCGTGGTGCTGCCGACCTTATGCTCGGCACCGGCATCTTCTACCTAACGCGGCTCTTTTGCCATGCTCGTCCGCGCACAATCGCACTCCACGCAACGAAGGCTCTTGGCATCGTGTTGTTCGGCGTTCTGAGCTGGTTGGCCATCTGCTCTCCCACCGGCATGCTCGACCATTCCGTGGGCTTTCTTTGCCTCGCTTTCCTTGCCACATTGCTGTTGCTGGCCAACGACCAAAACTACCTGAACAACGACGCGCTTTATCGTGTGTCCATGCACCTTGGCACGCTGTCCATGCCCCTCTTTTGCCTGCACCATCCCGTGGAACGGCTTGTGCAACTCGCTGTGCCCAGCCTCTGTTACAACACGAAGCTCCTTTTGGCCACCGCCGCTTCGCTTGCGCTCTCTGAGGGACTCATGGCTCTTTGGTCACGCAGACAAAAGCACTAGGGCTGCGCTTTCAGACTTGATGCGTTGTCAGCTTTTGCGCCCAGAGTCCGTGCGAGCCACCATGAGTGCATGTCCCTTTGCCACCAGGGCACACAAACTCAGCTGCAGCACCAAATCAACCGCACGAACAAGGTTTGCCGTTGGCGAAACGAAGAGTTGCAAAGACACACTTAACGCAACCAGCCGCATGCCCAAATTTAAGCAGCACAAATGCACGCAGAGCACTGTAAGAGAGTGCTGGCCAAAGAACGAGAGCACGTGCGCCAGTGGAGCCAACCGCTCCGCCACCAACTGCGAAAAGCCCAACACGAGCAGGCACGCGCAGAGACTCGCCCCAAAGCCGAGTAGCCCGTGCGCAACGCTCGGCGTCACGCACGAGACAACCAACCCATAGGCATACGAGACGCCGCAGCACACGCAAAGCGCTGCCAGCAGCCACCAGCATGGACGCCAGTCGAGTCCCACGTATGTGCGATACAGGTAGCCGATCATCACATACAAACCGCCAAACAACCCTGGCTGCACGTTGAACGGCAAAAGGAGCAGGCGCTGTGTGCCAAGCGCAACCAGCGCCAAAGCAACGGAGATGCCCAAGCGCACGCCATCGTTAAGCCGAGCGCTCACGAGCAGCCTTGTCTCGAGCAGCGCAACAAAGAGTGCCTCCAAAAACCAAATGGCACCGACGTAGCCCACTCCCTGTGGCAGCGTACCATGTGGAATACCCGCGCCCCATAGCACGGCGCCCAAAAAAGCGTTTGCGCTTTCCCAGATGGTCGGTGGCTTAGTGGCTCCGCCTATGGCCTGGCACGCAACTACGAACACACCCATAACCGCACAGGTGACCACATAGGGCACTAGGAGCCGACGAGCCTTCTCGCCAATAAACACGCCCAACGGTTTTCGCGTACTGAGGAACATGCCCGCAATCACATAGAAAATCGGTACATGAAACTGATTGACGAGCGGGCGTATCACGTTGGCACCACCGGCATCCGCAAAACCCATATGGCCGAGCATGATGGCGATAATCCCCACGCCTTTTGCCACGTCTATGTATTCGAGCCGTCGTTTCTCCACGTTACCATCTCCGGCCAAAAAAAGGGCTATCCCCCTTGCCGTGAAGAGAGACAGCCCCTATTGTATCCAACCCGTTGGCTATGCGTTTTGCTCCCACACCGCATAGAGCGTGGCATTGGTGTCCTCAAGATAGAAAGAGCCGTATACGCCATATTCTGCGTACGTAGCGCTCGGATTCGTACTCCAGCCCACCTGCGTATACCCTGGACGCGTCATCTTGCCATCGTAGTCGCCCAGCCACACATAGGAGTCTGGACGCTCGTACGTAATTACGTTCCCACCGCTGCCACCATTCGGATTGAGCGTGAGTACCTTCTTGGGCTTCCATATCGCATAAAGCGTGAGGCCCTTCTTGGGAATATAGGTATTCTGAGAATAAGACGAATAGTGCTCGCCCTTGCCATTGGCCTTGGTATTCCACTCATAGAAGTAATCACGAGCGGTATCGCTCATATCTGGCAAATCATACCCATTGCGTGCATTGCCAATGACGCCCACGGTCTGGTCCTTAACGCCTGCGTGGTTGCCCTTGAGCACAATCTTTGCCGTAGGCTTTTTCCACTGCGCAAACACTTTGAGATTCGAGGGGAGGTTGTTTACATTCTCGCCAATAGAAAACGATGTTCCTTTGCCGTTAGCCTTGGTATTCCAGTTCGCCATTGCCTTGCCTGCCTTGGCGTAGTATCTCGTTCCCATATACACATAGCGGTCGGTAACAGACGTCATATCCTTGGTGCCGTTGTTGGCCACGAACGTGACGACAGGATTCTTTACCCACTCCGCATAGAGCGTGAGGCCCTTCTTGGGAACGGTCACGTCGTTGAAATCATCGCTGGTATAGTGTGTGCCCTTTCCGTTGGCCTTTGTGTTCCAGCCAGCAAAGCTATAATCGTCGCGATACGGGTAATCGTAGTAATCAACGTTTGTAGAAGTAAGCTTGGCGCCGGCAGCAGCCTTGGTCGTAGACGTCTTCGCACCCTTGTAATTGCCAACCAAATTCACGTTCACGTTGTTTTTGCCCCACTTGGCATAGAGCGCAAGGTTCTTTTTGGGGAACTTGTATGTTGCGCCAATCCTATACATCTTGCCCTTGCCGTTGCTCTTGGTCGTATAGCCAAGCAACGAATAGCCTTCACGGTAGTGATCGGTGCTTATCGTACGCTCGTCACCCGCCGTACCGTATTGCTTGCTATCGGCATCTCCCGCACCAACGTAGTTTGCCTTAAAGGTGACGCAAGGGAGCTTCTTCCATTGAGCGTAAAGCGTCGTTCTGCCCTTGGGCACAAAGCAGGATGCGTTGATGTCGAAACGCATTCCTTTGCCGTTCTTCTTGGTGTTCCAGCCCACCAAGGAGTATCCCTCGCGATAGCCGTAGGAGCTGTAGTGCGCCACAGAGCCCTCGGCCTTTTTATACACATTCTTTGTGGCACCCTTATAGTTATAGTCGTACGTTACGACAGAGTTTGCCTTCTTCCACTGAGCGTAGAGCGTGAGCTTCTTTTTGGGCATCGTAAACAACTCACGGGTCGCATATGTGGTCCCCTTGCCGTTTTTCTTGGTGTTCCAGCCCACGAGCGCGTACCCGTCGCGCCCATTAGCGTATGAGCTTGTAAGCAGCTTAGTCCCCGGATGGTAGGTATCGGAGTAGGTATACGACTTGGCACCCATGTTGTAGTTATATGTGAGCTTGCGCGAGGGAAGCTTCTTCCATCGTGCGTAGAGCGTAAGGCCCTTGCTCGGCAACTTGGTAAAGGCACCGGTATACTCGGTAAGCCCCTTGTCCGCATAGAGGTTGTATTTTGTCCCCTTGCCGTTCTTCTTGGTGTTCCAACCCACGAGCGTATATCCGTCACGGTATATTTCGCCATCTTCCAACGAATACGTATATCCGCCTGCAAGATAGGTAGTGGTGTCAGTTCCACCAGCATAGTTGGCCTTAAACCGAAGCGGACTCTTGGCCTTCTTCCACACACCATACAGCGTCATGTTTCTCTTTGGCTTAATGGTGCTGTTGACCGCATACGTGGGCTTCTTGGCATTCTTCTTTGTGGCGTAACCCACGAGTGCATATCCATCATCAGTGGTTGGGCTGCCCCCATTAAGAACCGATGTCTTCTCTCCGGCTGGCACATAGAGCGTGGTGTTATACCCAGTGCCACGATTTGGCTTGAGCGTCACCTTTACCATCTTTTGCTTCTTGCTGAGCATCGCATAGAGCGCTACGTCACGCGCTGGAGTCTTGATTACTGCGTCGGGCGCATAGGACGTACCGCTGCCATCGGGTTTGGTATTCCAGCTCTTGATGTTTTTTACGTTCATGTAGCCATAATTGCCACGCCAATACTCTTCAAGAGAGACCTTCACGCCCTTCTTGGCACGGAACCAGTTAATAACGGAACCAGATACGTTCCAGCTAAAAACGTACGATTTCTTAGCATCCCTGTACTTGGGATGTACGTGCAAGTTCTTGGTGACCTTGTTGAACTTGATATCCCAACCAAGAAACTTTCGATTGAGTGCCTTGGCAAGCTTGGGAGCTTTTGCCTTGCCACCCGCCTTGACCTTGACCACCTTGGCAACATTGCCAAAGGCATCGTAGAACGTCACCTTGTAGGTTTTCCTGGAGGCCTGGGTTTGCAAAACGGGCTGGGCAGACTTGGGCGTAGCCGCCGTTGCAGCGGGCACTCTCCTTGCCTCTGCCGCTCGACTCGCTTCCGTGATGTTGGAGGCCAAAGCAATGGGCTCTGAGCTCTTCGGTAATTCGGTTGTTGTGATGGACTCTCCAACCGTCTTTACGGCTTCCTGACCACCATCCTTCACAATCTCGTCGTTTGCAATATCGCCACCATTGAGCTCGGCAGTACCGATACCTTCGGCGTCGTCTGCCGAGCTGCCACTGTCGACGCCTACGTCAACGAGATTCTCTTCACCCTGCGTATTCTCGTCAGATTCACCGATGGGTTCGTTCCCGTTCGTTTCGCCCCCGGTACCAGCATTGTCCGTAGTAGAAGCTTGGCCGACTTCATTCTCGTCCTTGGGTTCTTCTTCGCCCACCGGCAAAGACTCACCCGTGCTTTGCAGCTCCTCAACTTGTTCGCCGTTTGCAGCCTGCAGATCCTCCGCATAGGCATGCCGAGGCAATGCTATCAGCCCACAGATGAGCACCAGACTTGCTAAAGTCGCCCAGAAAAACCTCCCTCTCACCCTTTGTCCGCGAACAGCCGCGCATTCGCCATCGTACATACCAAACCCTTCTTTCTTCAGCTTACCGCCGACAGGACACCGACAATGATGCCACTTCAGCAAACCAATACCTGAAAGATTTCTGTAGGCGGAAACAAACAGTCGAATACCTCTCGTAATCGAAGGCCGTTAGAACGCCAGAGTTGAGCTTTGATATGATTACTCACATAAATCTTTATTCTTTCCTGTTCGTTTATTTTTAAGCTCTTTTGAATAGTCAACCAGTGTGCGGATGCTAGCGCTTCCTTGAGCTGCGATAACGTGCGTCGGTGAGCATCAAATGGCAGAGCAGCATTGCAGTTTTGGGCCACCTCTCGTCCGCCTGCTTGACGCGAAACAGGTAGACGTACCACCACTTATAGAAACGTTTCTATAAGTGGTGGTTCTGCTGGTCCGAGCAGGTGAGGAGGTCCGACTCCTCGTCGGTCGAGGCGTTGCGCGCCCACGTCGCCAACGGCACCTACCGGGTGACGCGCGGGATGCTCACCGACGAGCCGTAGCCGTTCTGGGAGTACTGGGAGGGCAGGATGCCGGAGGTAACGGAGGACGACCTTTGGGGACCGGAGGCGATGTCAATTCTGGTCTAAAAGAGCTTAACCAATTTCTCCTTGTTCCGTACCTCACTGGCACTCGTTATCCACGCCCCCGTATTCCAGGGTCATTGTGTCCAACTGATCAAGCACGTCCATCGTCAAGTCCTGCGAGAGAAGCGGCCAAGCCGCAAGCACCTGATCGTCTGGCCAGTTCCACCACGCGAGCTTGAGTAAGCGGGCAATTACGTCGTCGTCAAAGCGATACTTAATAACGCGAGCTGGTACCCCAGCAACGACGGCATAGGGCGGCACACTCTTGGTGACCACCGCACCTGCACCGATTACGGCACCGTCACCCACCATAAGGCCATCCTTACGCGCAATGGTGGCACCCGAGCCAATCCATACGTCATTGCCCACCAGAATATGTTCTTCGTCATGGTGACGTTGCAACTTGCCCGCCAGACGATTCATGAGGCGATAGGAAGGCATCATAGAGGCTGCGCGATAGTTGTGCTCGTTTCCCCCAATATCGACGAGGCGCGCAATGCAGCAGTACTTACCAACCTGAGCCCACGTGATGCTCACGTCGGCGCCGGTGTACGTCATGTTGCCAATCACCGCATTATTGAGTAGATTGCGACTCTCTATGTCGCAATTGGCACCCACCGAGCTGCTGAGCACCACGCAGTCACGCCCAATCACACTCCCTGCCCAAGCTCGCTTTGCTTTACCATTGCGCTGGGATCTATATGTGCAGCGGCACTACCCTTGCGTAGCGTCAGCATCTTGAATCACCTCTCTTGCCTGCAATCACCGTGTGTATTACAGCAATGCATTGAGCTCGCCATACAGCGTCTTTCCCGATGGATTCTTTGGTATCTCATCAACCACGCGAACCGCTATCATCCGTCGGTTTATCTCGGTAGTCTCGTACACGTACTCAATCACTTCATCCGCAAGCGAGCCGTCTACTATGAACACAGCAAGCAGATCGTCTCGACCACCACATGCAATATCAAGCGTGCCAAAGCGGCGTATGAGAAGACGTTCCATCTCGTCGAGGTTTGTTCTTCTGCCCACTATCTTCACAAATCGTTTAAGTCGCCCAACCACATAGTAATACCCATCGGAATCACGCTTGGCGACGTCACCGGTAACAAGGCGTCCATGCCACTCGTCGCCCTTTGCCAAGTCGTTGGCGCAAAGCGCGTATCCAAGCGCCACATTGTTCCCGTAGTAAACGAGCTCACCCGCAACGTCGGACCCGTCGATTACGACGCCATCCTCGTCCACGAGCTCAAACCGTCCCCCGGGAATAGCCACACCCATGCTTCCCCGTTTGTCGATTGCATGTTCCGCGGGAAGGTAACCCATGCGCGCGGTTGCCTCCGAGGCACCATACATAACCACAAACGATATTCCGTGATTCGCTGCATAATGGGCAAACCGGTCCTGCAAATCGGGCGCGAGCTTACCCCCCGCCTGTGTCATGGTGCGCAGGCTTGGCAGCTCCATCTTCTTGGTAAAACGTAGCTTCTCCAGCATCTCGTACATAAAGGGCACACCAGCAAAAGACGTTACCCCCTCGCTGCGAACCAATTCCCAAAAAGCTTTGCCATAACACGCTAAGTCGGTAAGAACGAGCGTCGCACCCGCCCACAAGTGTGTGTTGATAACCGAAAGGCCATACACATAGTTCATCGGAAGGCTTGTTATTGCCCGATCACTCCCCGTAATACCCAGGTACTCAACAATAGACTCGGTGTTTGCACGAAGGTTGGTATAGCTCTGCCGCACTAGTTTTGGACTTCCCGTCGATCCAGACGTTGACATGAGCAGGCCAAGACCGTCGTAGATCCGAGGAGAATCCGAGTCTTCCATGCGCAGCATTACGTAACCATCGAGCTCATAAATAATCTTCGCGCCTTCAAACGCACTCGAACGCTCCTGCGGCAACCATAGGTAACCAGGACAATATGCGTCTACCAGGTGCGAAAGCAAATCGGAATCTATGGCATTGTCCAGTAGCAGAGGCACAACACCACGATTAACGAACCCCACATAGCCCGCAATGGACGACACGCAATTGCTGCACAGCACAAACACAATACTACGCCCCACACACAGCTGTGCAATTTGCGATGAAAGCCCGTGGAGCTCTGTATATGTAACGTGACGATCCCCCTCAATCAGGGCCACTTCATTGCCAAAACGAGAAAGCTCAAAGAGCGGTTCCATAGAAACCCCCATGTCTTGTTATCCCAGTGTTGGAGATGCATCCCCCGAAGCAGGATAACCCTATCAAAGCTACGGTATTATCATACTAGCAGTATTTGTCCTTTGCGTCATTCCCGCAAAGCCATACCAGACGCGGGATTGCTCGTGCCCTTCTAACGTTGTGCTCCACAGACGCGTGGCAAACTGGTAAGCTCAAGGTAAGCACTTGGATTAGCGACGCCAACGACGCTTCAATAGCGCTCCACAAAAGTGTAGGGTACGTCCTCGGCGCCGAAGTGGTCCAACAGTTTGTTTCACATTAGGAGGTAGTTATGGAAGATATTCTGGCGATTCTTAATGAGGTACGTCCCGACATCGACTTCCCCAGCGCAGAGCGTCTCATTGATGACAACATTCTCGATTCCTTCGATATTATTACCATCGTCGGTGAGTTTAACGAAGAATTCGACATCGACATAGACGTTGAGGATCTTGAGCCCGAGAATTTCAACACGGTTGCAGCAATGCAAGAGCTTATCACGCGACTTCAGGACGAGTAGCATCAACTTCGCATTTTAACAATGCATGGCTAAACCCCTCACCTAAGGTTAGTTCCTCTGGGTGAGGGGTCTTGCTTTAGCCTAAATCGCTAAACAGCGATTAGAACCCACCGTAGATAAAGCTAACAGCTTCAAAACCTGATCCGTAGGATCCAAAAATCAAAATGGCTACGATGGCTCCAATATATACGGCCCACCTAAAAACGAGGTTTTGCCGATCAATGCTCTCGCGGATGTGGCCACCCCGCTCGTGGTATCTATCCACAAGAAGCAGTATGGCCACAAACGCAATGAGTACGAACCATTCGGGCGTCGCCAAGCCCAAGGCAGTAAAGGTACCGTCATACAAAAACGACAGGTCCCTCCAGCGGTAACCAATAGACGAGAACATGCTAATCGCAGCAGTAAAACTTACGCCGCGTGAGAACAACCGCCCCAAGGAACAAATGCAAAAGGTACGCGTGATTTGGAACGCCCGCCACGAAAAGGATTCGCGGTCAATATGACATGCATCAGCCCAACGCGCATACTGCTCGGGCAGCAGGATGCCCAAAACCAAGAATATGCCATTCCATACACCGTATGCGATGTATTTCCAGTCCGCACCGTGCCAAAACCCAACAAGGAAATACACGATGAACATAGCCAAAATGGGCGGAAGCCGCTTCCCCACAAAGTCACCAAGAAACTTGCGCGACCTGCGGCTTAGCGTTGCAAAGCTCCTAGATAGAGATAGTGGATAGAACACATAATTCTTCATCCATGAGCCAAGGGTAATGTGCCAACGACGCCAAAAGTCTTCTATACTGGTAGAAAAGTATGGCTGTTTAAAGTTGAGTTCAAGCTCGATGCCAAGCATTTGCGACACACCGCGCGCAATGTCCATACCACCAGAAAAATCGGTATAAACCTGTAGGCCATATCCCGCTGCTGCCAAAAACACCAAAAGGCCGTGGTAGTTCTCGTAGTGTTCGAACACCTCATTAACGGGAATCGCCAGACGGTCGGCAATAATCATTTTTTGAATCCATCCCCACAGCACAAGCTGGGCACCATGGCATACGCGCACGTAATCAAAATCGTGTGGCTCATACAGCTGATTTGCAAGCTGCTTATAGCGTGGAATTGGTCCTTGCACGATTTGGGGAAAGAACGACATAAAGAGCGCAAATTTAAAGATATTTGAATCTGGCAGACACTTGCCCCTATAGACGTCTACCATGTATGCAATCGCCTGCAGCGTATAAAACGAAATACCAATTGGCAAGAGCAGGCTCAAATACGGCAGTCCTCCCCGCGAAGCACCAACCAGACTATTGATGTTGTCGGCGAAGAAGTTGTAATACTTGAGCACGAGCAACAAGCTAAGAACCACACATATGCCAAGAACCAGTACAGGCCGCGCCTTACGCTTAATCTGCGCGCGCAGAGCTTTCTTTTCCTTACGGGGCAATTTGCTTCGAGCCAACTCCCGCTTGCCTTGCTCATTGATGGCATAGATCCAGCGCGCGACAACAAACGTAACTACCGTTGTTATCATATGTATGAGCAATAACTTGCCGCTACTCAAGTAATAGAATGCATAGCTCGCAACCAAAAGAACAATCCAGCGCACCTTCTTTGGAGCAACAAAATAAGCACACAGCACTAGTGCGATGAATAGCAAGAACTTAGGAGAAACGAAGGTCACTGGACACCACCGCCCACCTTTGTTTTCGTTTTGAGCTCTTGCGTGGTTACCTCAGCACCATTGATGTTAAATCTGCCATAAACCCGTTGATCGCCATCCACAACATAGGGGACCACGGTGTAGTAGTATGTCGTTTTTGAGTTTGGATTATCATCCGTAAAAGAAAGCACGTTATTTGGTAAGGACGCAACGTGTGACCATGCGTACGTGGACAGGTTCTCGTTTTGCGCTATACAATCTACGAAGCTAGGAGCCTTCATTCGACGGTATACAAGGTACCCATCGGCATGCTCGCTCGCCGTCCACGAAAGATGCACGCCATCACCCGTGGCAGCCGCCATAATAGCTGGAGAGACTATGCTGTTGTTCCTGGCCTCTCGGTTCAACTCGAATGGAAGGACACTGGTAAGCAGTAACTCGTCATAGGACTCCGCCGCCTCGTCCCACAGCTTGTATTCGTCGCTTCCACGCTTGTCAGCAAATCCGTATCGGTCACTCAAGTACTTGCCAAAATAGTGGGTGAACTTAATGGCACCACGGGCATTTGCGTGAACTTTGTTGTCGAAGTCTTCCGTAAGATCCAAACCAATCTCATCTTTGGCATTGCCCAAGTCCAGATAATCGAACCCCCGCGCTTGTATGGTGTCGCCAATCGAATTCAGTTCGGCAACACGCGACTCTGAACCAACCGCCTGAGGCAGCCTTACGAACAACACCCTAGAGCGTCTGGGCTCAAGAAAGGACAAGAGCGCGGTTAGCGTTTTTTCTAGGCTTTTGTTAAGACTGCGTCTTTTGTCACTCTCTACGTAATTTTGCGTTTCGTCGACAACACGGTACAAAAAGTTTTCGTAGGTTGCCGCGCCCTTTAGACCTTGTGGCACGCTCTCGTACTCCTCAGAACCAAGCTGACTCCAGTTTGCATGAAACCGAAGAACAGGAAGCACGAGTGAGAGACGAGCCAACCCCAGATGGGCCTTGTTGCTTAATTCGTTAACGGCCTGCAGTTTTAGGGGAGATAGCCGCATGTGATCAAGGAACCAGTGAAGCCTCTCCTCAGTTATATAGTTCTTAGTACCCTTTATGGAATTGACCGTAATCACAATTAAGGGTTGCTTCTGCGTCTTCTCCGCCTCTTCGATGAGATACGGAATCGCATCGCATGGCAAGCCTGGGGTGGAAAGAGGAAATGCGGCAATTCCATATTCCTTCCAAGCTAATGGCGCTTGCCAAAAAGTATATACATTGCTCCCGCCCACAATGAGCGCATCGTAACTGTTATCGGGCTCTTGGTACAGGGAGCGATACATCTCCTTATTCATGTAGCTTGTTAACCTAAACGGAACAGATATTCCGTACACCACACAAATAGTAATAATAAAAAAAGCGCTACAGCGTAATAGTTTTTTTCGCATACGTATTAGCCCCGTTCTTAAACCAGCGATTATACAATTCTACTGTCGCTTTGGTAAACCCATAAAATCTAACCCGCGGTCCGTTAGAAGAACACAAGCGCGCAAAATGTTGTAAATTGGTTAACAGCATAGGTTTACGTTCTAGGGAAGAAACGATGTTCAACGTACGACAAGAACAAAAAGCAAGGCAGCTCGCAGCGGTTGTCGTGCTCAGCTTTATCACGTCGTTTGTATTCGGCGTCGTAACAAGTCAAGCAGCCCTTGCAAAGACCTACAACCAGAGCGGCTACGCTCTTGCGCGCTATTCCCCCGCAGAGTTTAAGGCGGTAAAGAATAAGAACTATGGCAAAAAAGTCATTTCAAGCTATCATGGGTATCCCCGTGACGAAACAAAGCCACATGTACTCAAAAAGGCGAAGG
Source organism: Atopobiaceae bacterium (assembly GCA_017513965.1). Lineage (GTDB taxonomy): Bacteria > Actinomycetota > Coriobacteriia > Coriobacteriales > Atopobiaceae > RUG440. Next base: position 15,510 of record JAFWMI010000070.1, on the reverse strand, counting down.
GCAACAAGGCCGTAACTTTTACTACGTGGGCATATCTGCCAAAGAGCTATAGGGGTCCGGGCGACATGGGCAACCCGCAATCCATAAACGTGTCCCCCGATGGACAGTATGCGTGGGTAACCTATCCTGCGCAAGGAAAGAAGAACTATGGATACATCGTTCGCTATGACCTTTTTGCACTCAATAAGTTGAATATCAGCAAGCCTGGCGAGACGATGAACCTCCTTCATGGAGCAGCCCACAAAAGCTATACCGGAAAAACGCTTACTGCGGATGAACAGGCTGCCATCAGGTGTATGACCTTTGGACCAACTTTCAAGATGGGTCACGGCGCATGTTTTGCCTACAACCCAAAAGACGGTTGCCTATGGTTTTGCTCCAAGACCGGCCAGAAGAAGACCGACTTGCAACGCATCAACATGAACACCCTCAAACCCGATCTTTGTATTAACTATAAAATGTATGGCACCGTTGCAATGGGCAACAACCTTACCTTCGACAAACAAGGACACTGTTATTTCCACTCATACAGTGGTGGCGGGTGGACAAACGCTCCTAAGGGCACCATTAAAATATATCAAGGAACCATTAACCTCAATGCAAAGAAAAAGATTAAATGGAAGCTCATGATGCAAGGCATTCGCTATTCCTTGTCAAACAACATACAGAGCATGGGGTACAACGCAAAAAGCAACCGCCTATACCTTGTTTCGAATAGCACGGTCATGTCTGTTCCGGTCGCAAAACTCGTTAAGGGCAAATTGACCAAGGGCGATATCCATTCAACCATCTTTACTGACGCACGCGAATACGAGGGGATTGCCTTCGACAATACTGGCCGTTCGTACCTGCTCGTCAACAAACAGCCCGAGATTTTGTGCGCAAAAGCAGGCTTCTAAACCCTACTCGCTATCGTTGTTTTGGGAATCCACAGCCAACGCAGCACATCGCGCGATTAAATAATCTACGGTTAGCTTGACGCTCTGGCCCTGGCAGCACCATGCCTCCTCACGTACTTGCTGACGCACCGCCAACAAATCCTCATCTGCGACGAGATCCTGAAGCACCTCTCGCAGGTGGGGTAGCTGTGTCTCGTCGAGCGGACGACCAAGCTTTGGATACGTCTTAAACTTCCAAAGAGGACCTTGATCGACCAGCCAAGCTGAGTCATACGGATCGTCCACGTAGCTTCCTTCCGTGTAGAGAATGGGACGATCGAACACAAGCGCGTAGTCAAACACCACGCCGGAGAAGTCGGTAATCATCGCGTCTGCATTTGCGAGGACCTCAAAATTGTCGTTGTCAAAGTTCCAGCTGAAGTTTTCTGCATCTGGATACGCTCGCATCAGGCGATCGAGCACCTCCTTGTCGGCGGTCTTCGACTGTGGATGAGGACGCACCACTACCTTATAGCCCGTTGCCAGCAGCGCATCGAGCAAACGATCACCATAGGCACACAACAGCGACGTTGGTCCCCACGAAGGCGCCACCAACACACAGAACGGATGATCCTTGGCAGTAGGAAGGGCACGCGCGCGATCCATCATTGCGTCCAAGTAGGTACAACCAACGCGTACTAAATTCTTATGTTGAATTCCACGCAATTCTTCCAAGGCACGGATCTCCTGCACTTGGTAATCGCCAGCAATCAGCACACTGTCGTAAAAGTCCAAACCAAACATGCGGTATCCCGCAGCCGTACCCACAGAATGGAATATGTGCACGTACTCGCCCACTTCTTTCGAGCGCTTCCACTGATAGACACCCAGCCCGGGAGTGGTCGCCAGGCAGATGCTTGCAGACATTACATTGAGCCGCGCATATGCCTGGTTGCCTTCTCCAATAAATTCGCACTGCACGTGCTCGTAAGATTCGTCAAGGGCCGGGTCATCAGCGGAAGCCGTCCAATACACCGCCGCTTGCCCCCGGAGCTCCAACTCATCGCAGATTGGCTTGAACACATTCCAGTACCGCTTGTCATCGGAAAAAATAACAATGGGATGACGGCTGGTGTCAGCATTCGCAGACCTTCCGCCGGCAACAAGAAACTTTGCGCGCATCGCGAGTTTTCGGAACATAAAGTAGGCAGTGCTCACCGCTCCAATAAGAAGCGTAAACAACATGCTGCCCGTTCCCGGGTCGATATAGCACAATGCGCTGTCCATTATTCCGTGCATCATATTGAACTCCTCTTGGCCTATCGCCTTGCAGCCATCGTCATTTACTTACCAAGATAGGACCAATTCGTTACATCAAAGATACTATCGTGTACCGAAACCCACTCACCGTCGGAGGTATCGTACACAGTGAGGTTTCTTTGTTTTCCAAGATTCCAGTTATGCGAAGTGCTAATAATCTGGTCGTGCGCAGTCTTTTCGTCCGTGTTCACCGGATTTCCCGTATCTGGATTCACGGGGTCTTTCACAATGCCCTCCATCATGATTGAGGGCGTATCGGCATTTGTCATGAACTCGTTTGACGTGGAGAACCCATGGGCATCAAAATCTTTGACCATGAACACGGGATTTACCCATTCCGCGTCAAACGTCTCCCCATCAATTAAACCGGGCACCAGCAAGTCGGAAGATTGATGCATACCGCGCCCATGGTCGGACACAATTACAATGCGGGTATTGTCGTACACACCCAGGGTGCGCAGCGTATCGAGCCAGTCGCCCAACATAAGGAATGCCGCCATGTTCACATGATAATGCTGTATACGTGTATCGCCATCCATACGCAGCGACTTACCATCGAGCGTAAAACGATCGTAGTCCTCGGCAATTGCCTCTTCTGTTGTGGGCTCCAGCGTATAATCGGGCAGGTTCAGCTGGGCGGGCTCGTGAGTCTCCTCGGTATCGAACAGTATAAGATTGCCAGACGACTCCTCGTCTACAGTCGTAATCTGGGGAAGCATCTTTACGGCCGAATAGTGATTGAGGAAGTCGCTCGGGTAGCCAGCCTCAATTTGGGGCGCCAAGTAGCTTCCCTTATCGTAGATTGCCCCACGTACAAACGCAGGCGAAGCGCAGAACAAGCTATAGTACACAATATTGCGCTGAAAGCGCTCCTTGGTCTTATTTGCCTCGGAGGCAACCACGTACTCGTTGTATGCGCCAGCAGCATGGTAGTAGGTTGCGTTCTCTACGGTCTCTATCTCCGGAAAGTCCGACCCTACGTAGCGATAGTTAACGTCGGGACCATCTATCATCGTTACCTTGTAACCTGCATCAGAAAAGAGACGTGGCATGAGCAAAAGCGCATTGCGATGCTTGTCTATGAGCAGTTCGTCGTCCCGCTCATTCATGGCCGTAACCGTGTAGTCATATCCTCCGTATACGGCGGGAGAACCCAGCACGGTGTACTCGCCAAACGAAATGGTGTTAGGATAGTACACGAAGCCATCGTATTTTTGTGCCAGCTCGGGACGCTCATTGAACATGTACGGCACATAGCAGCTAATACCTCGATCGAGATACAACATCACCACGTTCTTGCCCGTCTTGGACAGCTTAATTATGGGAAGTGGATTACCCTCCGAATTGAAAAGGTTGCCGTTTGCCCTGCTCTCTCCCTCACTGTTGGAAGCCTCAAGCACCTCTGCGGTCGCCGTATGAATCTCGAGCATGCGAGGCATAACCAAGGCCACCATGGCAATGGTCATAATGGCAAGTGCGGGATTCACCACCTGAGGGATGCGACGCCATACGAGCAGCAATCCCGCAATGGCCACACACACCGCCACAGCCGCCAAGAGCTGCTCGTGTGTGCTGTACTTTGGCGAATTGTCATATACAAGCGTAGTGTTAATAACCCCCAAGGCATGGTATTCAACAAAATAGTCTGCAAGACACACACCGCTGAGCACCCACCATCCGCAGGCCATACCCCGTTTGCCCCGCGCAGACGAAAGCCAAAAGAACACACCGCCCCACAGCATAAAAAAGCCTGTTGCAACGCAAAACACGTGCAGAACATACATCACTGGCGTAGAAGGGCTACACGCCGCAACAAACTGGGCCGGCGACGAGACAAAGAGCGCCGAAGGAATAACCGCTCCAACAAGCACGCTCAGGAACAGAGACGCAAGTACGAACTCTTTAACATAGCTCCGCGACTCGCCTTCTTCGCTTGCTTCGCCGTGAGACTGACGAGACCGTACGAGCAAAAATTCCGCTCCAACAACCAACAACACGAGTCCAACGAGTCGCTTTGGTCTCGACGCAACGCCAAGCCACATGAGAAGAGCCGCCACTACGAGCACGACGATTTGCAGCATAACGGTCGTGGCCTTGGCAGAGGGATGCACGAGCTTGGTCAGTACGTTGCGCGCCAAGGAAAACACTTGGTTGCAGGTCCAATAAAACACAAGGCCCGACGGGCTGTTGTACAAGAGCACCAAGAAGAGTGCAGCGAGTCCAAAGGGCTGCACTTTGTCCTTTATGGGAAGGCCTCTCGTGTAAATGGCAGACGACACAAAGTTGAGCAAGGTCATCACCACGGGAAGTACGTTTATGCGCATGTCACCTATTGGGAGCAGCGCATCTGGCTTCCCCAAATCACCAATGAACAAAAACGACGCGCCACTCAATGCATCCAAGTTCGAAAGATAGCTGTACGCAGCCATGAAAATAGGTATCTGCAACAAGAGCGAAACGGAGCTGCCAAGCGCGTACCATTGCTTGTACCCCTGCTCTTCGTAGTACGCATTGAGCATCATGTATCGCTCGTCACCAACAAAGGTCTTCTTTATGTGGGTAACCCAACGGTCCATTTTGGCTTGACGGGCACGCTCCTCCTCTTGGCGGGCATCGGCCATAGCGTAAAGCGGGATGCAAATGGCATTCACAACAATGCTCACCACAATAATCGAAAGGCCTGGATTATCAAGCAACTTAAATGATATCGAGAATACAAAATCAATGACGAAGATAAGCGGTCTAATAAACAAGTCGTAAAGTATATCGACCATAAGCAAGACTCCGAACTATAGAGACGAAGGCAACGTAGACGTACATGCGAGACAAGTGTCCCACGATTCTAACAGACTCACTTTTGCCACGCTAAAGCACATGCTCATAAACACAGCATTGATGGATTGCGATTCGCAAATGCATGATTGACAAGCATGGCTCCTGTTACATAGCAAGAGGAGCTGCCTCGCATTATTCTAGCGTGAGTTATACGAGTTGTTGTTCGCAAAGCGCTTTGCCTCATGTCTGCGAAAGCGCATGGATGATGTTTTTGAAAGCTTGCGAGCAAGCTCTGCATACGGATCATTATGGTCCTTCTTGTCCCGCAAAACCAGACTGTGTGCAAGTATTGAACAGCGATCGGCCCACACGCCTTTTTGGACCACGCAATCTTCACCCGCCACCACGTCTTGCGCAAAAACCACCGGCTCTGCGGGGTTAATACGCTTGAGGGTGTTTTTAGAATAAATGGCATGTTGGTCACTCGTGCGTATCCATGTACCCGCCTCAAGTCTACAACGATTACCTATGACGATGGCCTTTCCTTCTGCAGGGGAAATCTGAACTCGATTTCCTCGTAAGGCAAATTGATTGTTGTGTCCGAAAAAAACAGTAGAATCGTTGTGGATCGTCGTTACAAAACGATACGGCTCGTCACTTCTACTCAGGTAGAGCAAACCATTATTTCCCCTAAACTTTATGAGGCAGCCGCAAAGGCGCACGCCCGGCTCAACAATCATAACATTACCCGTGCCGCTAAACATAATGCGCGAGTCACCATTATCATCCTCGAATTCACCAAGGATGAGGTTGTCGCTCCTCATGAATAGTCCAGCGACTTTGTTTTGCATGCTTTCCAACCTACCCGCCGCACTCAGCTTGGGATTTCTCATGCGTTTGAATCTGACCGACTCTTTTTCTGTGGCAATGCACTCACAGCGTTCTTGCGGCGTGTTGCATTCTCTTATTCTTGGCACAAGACTCGCAAAGTCAATACCTGCAATGTTTTGAATGGCATCCGCCTCACTCGTCGGAAGCTGTTCTCGCAGCTTGAGCTGCCTTCGCGTAAGAAGCCGAAGGCCCACTTTGCTAAACAGAACGTCTGTCTGAAGCAATCTGTTCTTGCCACCCCAGCATGAATAGGAATCGGTTTGACAATCCCTGAGCAAGGCGCGCGAAGCGACAATCGTGTTGGGGGCAATTATGCTCGACCCCATAACCGACGCGCCATGGCACAGCCAACTGTGGTCCCCCACATTCAACTCGTTACCATCACCAGCGGTATCCACATTAACGTTAATCGACGTAAGCAAATCGTTTCCCAAACATACCACGGCATTGTCGTCAACATTTATGCGTATGGGCTGTTCTGGGTGAAAGAAGCTATCATTCCCAATGTACAGGGTAGCGCCATTACCTATTATTATGTGAGCGCGAAAGGGTTGGAACATTTTGCTCACGTACACCAGTGAGTTGTTGCCCAGCAACTCTATGGTACACCCTTCAAGCCGAATGCCTGGTTCCCAGCACACAACGTTGCCCACACCTCCAACAATCACCTTAACGTTGCGCATCGACTTGGGTTCACCTATAGCAATGTTATTGTCACCTAGTGACTCCATAAAACTCATGATATCTCCATTGCCTAAATGTAACTACAGCCCCTCTTCAATCAAGAACTCATACGTACGCTTTCGGTTGTGATCGTCCTTGAAGTCAAACCACTTATGCGCACGCTGCGCACTCTGTTCATCAAGCACAAAGCCTCTCTCCGCAACGGTTTTTACCTCATCGACCAGCACGTCCAAATCCTTGCATACTGGCCCTGGAAGCTCGTTGTTGAGGTCTATATAGGAACCGACTTCACTTGCATACTGCGCCTGGTCAAACTGATAGAACACCACGGGTTTATCCAAATACAACATATCCCAGCACACGCTCGAATAGTCGGTTATGAGCATGTTGCATTCCATAATCAAATCGCTCAACGAACAGGATCCCATCTCAACGAGTTCAACACGTTCGAAATTGGTACCAAAGTGATGCAGCTGGTCACTCAGCTTTGGGTGAATATAAAACTTGAGCCTGGCATTATGTTGCTCAAGCAACTTCTTAAGTGACTCACTTTGTATGAGTTCTGAATATGCGCGGAAATAGTCACTCTGTAAGAACGCCTCGTTTCCCACGTCTTCCAACCATTGCCGCCAAGTAGGCATAAGGAGGATGGACGGCTGCTTACCGTTCGACGTATCCCTCAGCAAGTCCCAACGAGAGAACCCCAGAGCTGGCGCATGGTGTTGGTCGTAACCAAAGTTTTGGACCACCACATCCTGTTCGGCATGTGACGTAGTAAGGAAGTACGTCATGGGCGAGGTCCCCTGTTTGCCAAAGAGGTAGTCGACACGCTTGAGGGCGGTAACGCCATGTTGCAGGAAGAACACATCCTTGCGCATAATGAATTGTCGCACGACGCTTGGTTTGGGGCGCCATTGGTACAGGTGCGACTTGGAGTCGGAGCCCACATAGATGTTGGCCGCGAGCGCGTACAACATGTGCCTAAAGCTCATAAAGTCAATAACATTGCGACCATACTTTTGAACGTTGGCATATTCAGACGACGCTTTGTCCATAACGTAGAACACGTGCTTACGGGCTTCCGATGGAGCGTCTTCCATACAATACGAGAAAAACGCAGCGCCATTGTCCTGAGCCAATGAGCAGAATTTTTCGTATACAAGCCAAATGCGTTTGTGGCTCCAATAGGGCAGGAGCAGGAGATAGCTCCCCATTGCAGCCCACTCTTTAGCTTTGGTCACCAAGGAATCGCTCGCGTGCAATGGCCTGTGGCAGAGTGCGAGGTTGGTTCCTGCCGTAGCATAGGGGAAGACGATGTTGCCGTCCCCCAAGTCACACTGAAGATTGCGGAAGTAAAACGAATGTCTCAACAAATCGGAGGTCCCGCACTTAAGGTCGTACGTTGACCCATCCCGCTCGGTAACCACTACAAACACATCCCAGTAGATACCGTCGTACACCCTTCCGCGCGGATCGTACACAACGTCCAGTATTCGCATGGACTTTTTCGTGCGCTCAATAAAGCTCATCCCATACGCTGTGTTGATGGTACCCATACGGTTGCGAAGCTCAACGGCATTGACTTTGTACTCGCCATTGGGCATTTGGATGCGAATAGAACAATAGCGTTGCTGCGGCGTCGTTATGGTTGTTGCCACGGGCGTGAGGTATGCCTGAGCAACGTTGCGGCTATACGTGAAGAGCAGCTCAAGCACTCCACCTTCGCCTCTTAGCGGTGCCACAGCAATTGCGTCGTCTCTTATGCCATCAATGAGGGGGATGCCGCATTTACCCTCTCGATCAAACGTGACGTGTGACCTAACGGCGTCTAAGCCTGGTTGAATCGGCCTACCCAGTCCTTCGGTTGTGGAGTGTTTCTTCGCAGGGGCACTGAGCACGGCAACCTTGCGAGCGCCATCAGCCTCCTCAATGAGCAAACATACCTTTACGCGCGAATTGACCTTTGCTTGGAAGTCGGAGCTGCACAAGGGTTGCAGCACGTCGATAGCTGCCGCACTGTCGCGAGCTTCCTGCTCCGTGAGGTCGCGAGACCAACGAATTCTATTCTCTGTTGCAAGCATAATCTTCACGGGTCTCGCGTTGCCCGCATCAAATGTTACCGTCGCCTCATTGCCGTCGCTGCTCAGCGTGCCGCTCATGGTTATCTCGAGCTGTGGGCTGTAGGTACTGTCCGCCGTACCCGACACACAAACCGTTCTTGGCTTCGTGGAAACGGTGAGCCCGCCAAACAACAGCTTGCGTTCACGCTCGGCAAAACGTCTGCGCACGGCAGGAAGTACAAACCTCCCCACCTCTTCTCCCGGCGTGCGCGGATTCTGATCACGTCGCGCAAACAAGAAGGGATACTCGCGAAAGTGGTCATACAGATGCACTGACTTTATTTGGCCAAACCCAAGACGATTGAGCAACACCAAGTCCCGCGTTGGGTCGGACGAGAGAAAGATCCCGTTGAGGTCCGCGCGCGTTCTCTGCTCCGGAACATCCACGACGTTCCATGCTGGCAGAGCATTGCTGGCGTAATCGATTACCGACACCCCCTGAGGAACCTGGCCCAAAAGGAGCGCAAGAACGTTCTGGGCATTTTCTGGCGTGTCGTATGGCAAGAAACGCTCGCTTAGCCATAAGAGGTCTTCGTCAGAAAGCGCATAGGTTTTTTGATCCAAGCAATTAACAAGTTCGCCAATGGTCTTAACCTGAACGAAGGGTAGAGATTCCAACGAGAAGTACATACCACGATCGGCTAGATACTGCTCTTCGTCGTACGTAAAGAGCACGACGGGCTTGCGGGTAAGGGCGTAGTCAAACATTACGCTGGAGTAATCGGTTATGAGCACATCCATCTGGGCCAAGAAATCATAGGTGCCCACATCCGTGGGAAATGGAAAAATATGCTCATATGCATCAAGCGTAATGGCACCCGCAACCATAGAATGGAAGTTAACGAAGACCTTTTGATTGTCCGTAAGACGAGCGTCTAGCTCACGAAGCATCGTGGACACAGAGTCTGCGTAACTGGCAATCTCAACCGTGTGGTTGCTCGTGCCTCGCCACGTGGGCATGTATGCATAGGTGGTAAAACCATCCAGTTCATATTTCTTACGAAGCGAGTCGTCCGCCCCGCGCATAAACACGGTATTGCGCGGATATCCCACCATAGCAACTTTGCCGGTAAACAGCTTGTCCAAGTTGTAGTCGCGCATGATTACATCGCGGGTAAAGTCGTTGGGAAACGTGAGCCACGATGCCTGAATAAAATTGTGCTGCACGTTAACCATAGACTCAATGCCCAAACGCATCTCTTTGCCCAAGGTCTTGAGTGGGGTACCATGCCACGTTTGTACATATACTTGCTCGGGACGACGAATGAGCCAGAGCGGAAAAGAACTGTTGTTAAGCAGGTACTTAGCCGTTGCCACGATGTAGGCATACTTGCGCGTATTAATATCCACGAGCTTGATAGGTAGCTGATTGTGCTCCACAAACGGCGTATCGCGCGCGAGATCGTTCGTGGCGTAGTAAATCTCATAGTCTTCGGCAATGCCCTGACGAACCATTTCTTGCAGGACGGCATACGACGAGTCCGATATGCTCTTGCCATGGAAGGACTCAAAGAGCATCCTGCGCTCGTCCACGGGGCAATGCTTGCAAAACTCCGCATAGTAGTATTTCTGCTTGGCAGGTGTGTGAGTCGCAGCCTGTGCAATACGCTTGGCCTGCTTTGCGACGTCACGGGTCTTCTTTACGAGGGGAATGATCTTCATGAGGCTTCCCTTACTCTACACGTTAGCTACAATCACTCAGCTTACCACAGGTTCACTTTTTTCATTTTTGAGCGATACTTCCAAAGGGTCGGTCTGAGGGGAAGTCCTTCTTAAGTGGAGCGTCTCACTTTGATAAGCTAGTCGTACCAACCACATCATTCGAGGAAGTAACTCTTGGAAGCAACCAAATACAGAGGTGCAAGACTGTCATTTATCGACGCAGCCAAAGGCGTTGGCATTCTCATGATAATGTTTGGCCACATTACCTCGCTTTCCAATCCGGTGGACTCTTGGATGAGCTCATTCAAGATAAGCTTGTTCTATGTCGTAACTGGATATCTCTACAGCTACACACAAACACCAATCAAACGCAGCTTCGGGGAGTTTTCCAAAAGACTGTTTGAGACGCTCTTAATCCCCTACCTTTGGTTTAGCCTGTTTGGCTCCCTCTTCAAAGCCGCTTGCGTCTTACTTAGGCACGAGGGGCTTACCGAAGCCCTGCTCATGCTCATGCGTTGCCTTGCAAATACACTTGTGCTCAAGGGGATCAATTCACTCTGGTTTATACCAACCATGATTATTGGAGCGCTCGTTTTTTACGGTCTACTGCACGCGCCAAAGGGAATCCAACTCACATATGCCATATTTGGTCCTTTTGCAGTTTCCATTGCCCGCCAGACGGTCTTAGCATCGGAGATGCTCACGGGAACGTATGTTTACTGGCTGGTCATTCTTGCAGGCAAACTCATACCTGTAGTTGGCAAGGGCCTTATGGCTGCATGGTTTATGGGCACCGGGTACCTCTTGCAAACAGCTTGTCCCGCACACAACAGGAACAACACCTCAAAAGAACTATGGGCTGGAATTGCCCTCAGCATTGTAAACATCTGTTTGTCGCGACTCAATCACGGGGCCGTAGACATTAACTCGCTTAGAGAAGGCTCACGTCCATGGCTATTCTACATATCTGGCGTGGTGGGTAGCTTTGGCCTTTTGCTTTTACTCAAATCGGTTTGCAGCACGCATGCAACTCATTGGCTCGAGTATCTAGGCAAGAACAGTTTCGTTATTATGGCAACTCAAACTGTTTTTGGGCTAAGAGATATAGCCTATGCCGGATGGGATTCTCTCGTGCCTATTCCAACCGCCGCGAGTTTTGAATACATCTTCGAGTGCTTTATGGCGCTGCTTGTGCTTGTTCTCCTTGAGTATGCCGCAGTAGAGATCATCAATAGTCGCCTCCCCTTCTTACTGGGCAAACGACGTACATACAACTAAGGCAACCCGTGTATATTGCTAATTAGATATGCGATTGGGTGCCTTCGTAGCGTCAAAGCAGCTCGTATCGACCACTGCTTCCTGCTCCTCGTCATAAACAACAAAATTGATGCCATTCATGTTGACCGATCGATTTTTCCCGTTGACTTTAATCACTGCCTCTTCTGCCGAGCTGGAAATATCAAGGGCGTTGTTAAACACCGCGTCCTTTTGCATGCGAGCGTTGCCCAGATGCACTACACCATGCTCGTACGTGCCATTAATCGTTGCAGTCTTATGAGGTTTTCTCGTTTGTTCCCCCACGCACTGGCCACGGTTCAGTACACCCACATACGACTCGTTGCTGCCAATGCTTGCGAGCTTCTTCATGCCAAGTTGTTCCATGAGCTGTTTGGTTTCCAAATCAATGGATTGAGCCACGTCACCTTTAGTAGATACGAATACCGTCAGGCGCTGCCGGTTAATCATAGCAAGGTAGCTCTTCAAATCAGTACACCGACGTAGTGACGCCGACTCAATGGCATTGTGGAAGGTATTGAGGTCCTCGTCCGAAAATGGCGAGGCGGTTTCAATGGGCTTGAGGATGCTGGCGAAGTGCTCAGTAAGGTATTTGCCAACATAGTCCGTAACCTTAAGGCTACCCAAGAAGTTTACATGCTTTGAGTCGCGATAATCGTCATCGTAAGACAGCCCAAGCTGATGCCATACTTCAGGAATATTCATATCAAGAAGGTCTACCTCGTGTTCCTGAGCAAAGGATGTCAGGCAGTCGTGGTCCTTGTCAGTCCAAGCGCTTGATGGGGTTTTGAGCAAGAGAACTTGCACGCCCGATTCTTTGCAAAGCGCTATTATCTTGGATGCATACTCAGCACAAAGCTCGTTTTGATAGGCTCTCAGCTCCTCTTCTGAGTAGTCCAAGCGATTCGTAATGCTTTCCACATTGTTGGCCGTGTATTTGCCAGCGTTCCCCTGCGATCGATTAGATATGAAGGAAATGCCTCCCAAGCACTGCCCATGCATGCTTGTATCGACCTTTCCATCAACCACTTGCTTAAAATCATCCTCTTCGAGCTGGTCCCACCTAGAGTGATAGCTCAGCACGGGCAAAACGTGCCCAAGAAGGTTGTAGTCTGAATAGGACCGCGATATGTCCCACATAAAAGCCAGCTTGTTGATGGAAAAGCGCATGTTTACTGCAGCTCGCTCAAACCATGCAAACGAGTCGAACTTTCCGTCGTTACGAACCAGTGGGGCCATATCCAATATGATGAGCGACAACGACTTGGGATGCAGCTCAAGGGTATCCTTGAGGAGGTAATACGATGCCATGGTTGGCTGGTTGGGCGAACAGTTGTTGTAGGCATAGATACCCTCATGCTCAAATAGGTAGTCTGGCGAGAATGATCGCAGCAGCGTACTCGCGCCAAAGCAAACCACCTGCGCACTGTTTTTCTCTTGCTGATACATGCCGCGAACGCTCTCTCCCTCGTCGCCAAAGGAAGGCTTGAGCAGCGTTGACAGCAACGAAAGCATTACACCAGAAAGGATGCAGAACAAAAGGACTCTTCCAACACAACGCATCCTTGTTCGAGGCTCTGAATTATGGGAAGTATTTGACAATTGACACGACCAATCTCGTCCAGTACAAGAAGCAAGCAGTTTGTTAAAGGCGCTTATAGTTGCCAATCGCTATAATATACTATTCGTTAGTTTTGCGCTCCTTCGATAGATTGGAATCCAACTTGTCCTACGTGTCTGGGCTTTTTTTGGCGTTCGTCGCCGCGGTCATAGTTGCCTACTTTCTTGTTCCCAAAAAGGGCCGTTGGATAGTGCTGCTTTTGGCTAGCTATACTTTTTTCTTCCTAAATAGCGAATGGGTTATTTTGGTACTGGTGTTCCAAACGTTGGTCACGTACCTATGCGGTCTTTGGATAGAACGCATTATGACCGCGGGCGCGCAAAAGGCAGAGAGCCTCTCTCGCAAGGAGGCACGAGCGCTCAAGAAGCAAACCAAGTCTCATTCACGTAAGGCTATGGCAGTTGGCATTGTGTTCAATCTGGCGACGCTGCTGTACCTCAAGTATTGGAATTTTTTCGTTGACGTGGGCAACTCGCTCTTGGCAAAGGCGGGAATTCAACTACCCCATGCGCTAGGCCTCGTTCTGCCTGTAGGCATCTCTTTCTATACCTTGCAAGCCATTGCCTATCTCTCTGACATTACGCGTAACAAAACGAAAGCTGACCACAGCCTTCCAAAGTTCATGCTCTTCATGTCGTACTTTCCCCAAATTCTGCAAGGCCCCATTCCACGTCATTCGCAGCTTGCGAAGCAGCTGTATGAGGGGCATAGGTTTGACTACAAGCGCCTTTGCTACGGCTCCCAGCTCATCCTCTGGGGCTTCATCAAAAAACTCGTTATTGCCAACCGCTTGGCAATACCCGTAGACCAACTATTCGACAATGCAAGTTACTACACCGGTCCCATACTGTTTCTCGCGAGCGTAGGCTATGGCCTTCAGGTATATGCTGACTTCTCGGGTGGTATGGACATTTCTTTGGGCATATCCCAAATACTGGGCATACAACTCGCAGACAACTTCAAGCAGCCCTATTTTTCGAACTCAGTCGAGGATTTTTGGCGCAGGTGGCACATAACGCTTGGCCAGTGGATGCGCGACTACGTCTTTTATCCGCTTAACCTTTCGAAGGCCTTTGCGCGCATTGGCAAGAAGACCCGTGCCACGTTTGGCACATCTGCCGGCAAGAAGATTCCTCCCTTCATGGCAATGTTTATCGTGTATTTGCTCGTAGGCTTTTGGCATGGTTCCAGCTGGAAATATGTTGCCTACGGACTGTGGAACAGCATCTTTATCTCCATGGGAATCCTGCTCGTTGATCAGTACGCCGCGATGAGAAAGCTGTTCCGGATAAGCGAGGATTCCAAGGCATGGCTCGGCTTTCAGATTTTTCGTACGTTCATCGTCTGTTCCATAGGCAGATACTTCTCTAGGGCGGCATCGCTCTCGGTGGCGCTCAACATGATGAAGAACACGCTCGTTGGGTGGTACGACTTCTCCTTTATTACAGATGGCTCACTCATTAATCTTGGCTTGAGTAATGCAAGCTGGTTTGTCCTTGTCATCGCCCTGATTGTGCTTTTTGCTGTTGACTATGGGCACGAACGTGGCGTGTCGTTCAGAGATACCATCGCGCGCCAAGGCATCGTACTCAGGTGGGCCATATACCTCTTGGCGATTGCCATTCCGGTTGTGTTTGGCGTCTATGGCTCTGGATATAATGCTTCTGCTTTTATCTATCAGCAGTTCTAGGTAGTAACAAGCTCTTCATCAGCCGGATCAAACAACCTTTCCCACGCGACATGGCGCTTGTAGATAGACGGTCGCGAGTCCCGTCCTAAATGTACATCGCCATGTAGTGGGGAATGGTAACGATACCATCCTCCCCAACATCCACGTTCGCATCGGCAACCTTGTAGGCAAGCTCGATGTCTTCATTGCTTCTCACCAATACCTTGAGTGAGTTCGCCGCCACTCTGCCAGCCTTGACCTCCACGGGGACCACACTTCCCCGTGCCTGCACCACAAAGTCCACCGCACGCTTGGCCGACGAAGCTGTAGGGTGGCACTTCGAACCGTTTGCGCCAAAGGGATACTGTTCGACCTCATCGCGTACTTAGCCCATGAGGAAACGGATAACGACAACCGAGCCGTCTCGTTGGCAATGCAGGATCGCGAGTCCCTCGCAATCCCAGCACGTTACGCACGTTCCCTTTGCGCTACCATAGGAGGCGGCATACCAGAGGGGAGCACGCAAAATGGCACGTACCATTAGCATAGGCGCACAGGGGTACGAGGACCTGCGTACAAACGGATACTTCTATG
>JAFWMI010000069.1 GCA_017513965.1 Atopobiaceae bacterium | reverse complement strand
TGATAATGGACCAAGCAGACGCGTTCCGTCATGAGTTCTGCTGAACCCTCGTGTTGGAGCCGCGAATCGCCTCGTCAAAGTCTTCCTGCACAAACCCCAAGACGTCGTCGTTGATCTCCTGCATGGCGATGGAGATGGAGTCCTCTCCCGACACAACGGTGGTGATGTCATCAAAGTCTTGGATGGCCGTAACGCGAAGGTGTTGACCACGCAACATGTTGTTGATGTCGCACGCGCGCTTTGAGGCCACCGAGCACAACAGGAAGGGGTTCTGCTCCGTCTTGGACAGCAGCGTGTCGATTTCGGGACTGGTAATTGCCATATCCATACCTTTCTTATTGGGACTCATA
Source organism: Atopobiaceae bacterium (assembly GCA_017513965.1). Classification (GTDB taxonomy): domain Bacteria; phylum Actinomycetota; class Coriobacteriia; order Coriobacteriales; family Atopobiaceae; genus RUG440. The sequence continues at coordinate 11,658 of JAFWMI010000069.1, read as the reverse complement.
GATGTTGAGCGTGTGCGCGAGTTCCTCCACGGCCACGTCCAAGTCGTCATTCACAATGCGGACGTCGTACGTGTCCGCAAGTTCGAGTTCCCGTCGAGCCGTGTTGAGGCGGATTCTTAGGGACTCCTTGCTATCGGTGCCACGTCCCTTCAGACGTTCCACGAGCACATCCCATGATGGCGGCTCAATGAAGATGCGAACGCACTCGTCATATACCTTGCGCACGCTCTCTCCACCCTGCACGTCAATCTCAAGTATCACCGATTCCCCTCGTGCGAGACATGCGTCTACCTCACTTCGAAGGGTTCCATACCGATGGTCGTGAACCTGCGCCCACTCAAGAAACTCGCCTTGATAAACGCGCCTACTAAACTCTTCGTCACTCAAAAAGTGATAAGAGACCCCATCGACCTCACCGGGTCGCGGGGTCCTTGTGGTTGCCGAGACTGGCAAGCCAAGGTCAGGCCGCAACGCACGCACGCGGGACACGAGCGTGCCTTTGCCAACCCCGGCAGGGCCAGAAACGACGAATACTCTCGCTCGACGTGTCACTACTTTGAAAGGGCCTCAAGGAGCTGCTCACGCTGACGAGCACCAAGGCCCTTCACGCGACGAGAGGGCGAAATGCCGAGCTCTTCCATGATCTTGGCTGCCTTGGCCTTGCCATAGCCAGGAAGGGACTCGATAAGCGCAGAGACCTTCATGCGGTTGGCAATGGGGTCGTCGGACTCAAGAACCTGCTCAAGAGACACCTTCCCAGACTTGATGTTACCGCGGAGTTCGGCACGTGCATGACGCGCGGCGGCTGCCTTTTCGAGTGCTGCCTTGCGCTGCTCATCGGTAAGCTGAGGTAAGGGCATGTTTCCTCCAAACACATACAGTATCTAACTCAAGCACTATTGTAGCGCTCCCTTACGGAAACCATAAAAGTGCATTGCCATAGTGGTGCATTACGCAGCATTTTACAAGCTATATGCGGGTAAACCCCCAAAATACACCATGCTTCCTTCACATACGCCTCGCAAGTGTTTACTTGCGAGGCGTATTGGCGTCTAGGCACAGAGCTCTGCGACTATCTGCTCAAATGCAGCGACTGGATCCTCTGCCTTGGTAATGGGCCTGCCAACGACGAGTTTTGAGGCACCGGCCTCAATGGCGCGGGCAGGTGTTGCGATGCGCTTTTGGTCTCCCACGTCCGCACCTGCCGGGCGAACGCCAGGTGTGATGATGATGGCATCTGGTCCCAACAGCTCGCGCATGGCAGAAGCTTCCTGCGGCGAGCAGACAATACCGTCGGCCCCGGCCCCCACGGCAAGCTGGGCGAGCCTACGAACCTCGTCTTCCACGGGATCATTGACGCCTATTGATTGAAGGGCCTTTGCATCCATGCTGGTGAGCACGGAAATGGCAACGAGCTTGGTGCGCTCGCGCCCGCACTCCTGTGCGGCCGCCTCAACGCCCTTGCGCCCGCCCTGTATCATTTGTGCGCCGCCAAGACCATGAATGGACAGCAGGTCTGCCCCTACGAGTGATGCCGACTTGGCCGCTCCCTCAATCTGGAACGGAATGTCATGCAGCTTGAGGTCGAGGAATACCTTGAACCCACGTTCGTACATCTCCTCGACGATGCTTGGTCCATAGGCATAGAACAAGGTCATGCCCACCTTCACCCAACGCGCCTTGCCAGAGAGCTTGTCGCACAGGTCCAATGCCTCCTCACGGCTCATGTCGAGGGCAATAATGACGGCGTCGCGCGCCTCCTGTTCGCTTAGCATTCAAACGCTCCTATCAACTCGTGTACGTCTTGTACTCCCTGCTGCTCCACCCACTCCGTAAGCTCGCGTACGACGTTCTTCGCAGCGAGCGGATCATAGAGGTTCGCGGTGCCCACCGAGATGGCCGTAGCGCCCGCCAGTATCATCTCTGCGGCGTCTTCGCCGCTGGCAATCCCGCCGATGCCGCAGATGGGTATGCTCACGGCCTGGGCACACTCCCACACCATGCGAACGGCAATCGCATGTATGGCGGGGCCAGACACGCCTGCCGTGGGGCGTGCCAACCGACTTCTGTGCGTATGCACGTCTATGGCCATGCCGGGGATGGTGTTTATGAGGGAAAGCGCGTTAGCCCCCTCAGCCTCGAGCGCCTTTCCGATCTCGGCGACGTCGTGTGGGGCCATCTTGACCACGATGGGCCGTGCGGTAAGTGGGCGCACCGCACGCATGACTTCTGCCGCGGCACCTGGCGTGCCGCCCATGGCAGCACCACCCTTGGCAATGTTGGGGCAGCTGATGTTGATCTCGAACCCCGAGGCAAAGGGTGCGAGCTCCTCGAAGAGCTCGGTCGCCTGCCTGTATTCGTCGAGGGAGTGTCCGGCAATTTGACATATGACCGCGCATCCACGATCACGCACCGATTGAAGGTACGAACCGTATTGGGCCACGAAACCTTCCACGCCAGGGTTTTGCAGGCCAACGGAATTCATGATGCCGCTGGAGACCTCTGCCAAACGAGGCGCGGGGTTGCCGTTCCACGGCTCATGCGCCACTCCCTTGCAGGTGATGGCTCCGAGCGTTGCCCCCACGTCGTAGAAATCCTCAAACTGTATGCCGTTGCCATACGTGCCCGAGGCCGTGTTGACAGGGTTTCTCATGGGGATGCCGCCAAGGTCAACACGCATGTTTACCGTTGCCATAGGACCTCCTCGGCGTTGAAAACGGGACCGTCCTTGCAGCAAAGCGCATATCCGCCGGATACCAAAGCCACGTTGCAGCAGCTGCATGCGCCAAAGCCGCAGCCCATCATACGCTCGAGCGATGCCTGGCAGGCCGCATGCGCCTGCTGGGCAAGCTGCGCGACGCGAGACATCATGACGTCTGGCCCGCAGGTGTACACCTGCGCATACGTATGCTCTGCCAGCATGTTCTCCATCGCTTGGGTCGTGAAGCCTCTCATGCCGAGCGACCCGTCGTCGGTTGTCACAATGACGTTTCGCCCGCAATCGCATGCTTGATTCAGCTGCATGCCACGCAATCGATCCAGCAGCTCGTTACAATGCTTTCCCGCCGTCTGAGCGCCAACGATCACGTCAAAGCCCACGTTTGCCTGTGCCAGCATCTCTGCGCATGCGACGATGGGTGGAAGTCCCACGCCACCTGCCACAAGCAATGCCCGTCCGGACTCACGAGGCAGCGTCCAGCCGTTGCCACATGGCCCTACCAACGTGGAGGCATCGCCCACACGCATGGCAGCAAGACGCCGCGTGCCCTCTCCCACCACTGCATAGACGAGCTCGAGCCGCTCGTCCTTGGCGTTCGCCGACGCAAACGAGAGTGGTATGCGGAGCACGTGCGAACCATCACCAGGCACTGCGAGCTGTACGAACTGACCAGGCTCCAGCAAGCGTGCCACAGGCGTACGGCACACCATTCTCTGCACGCCCTCTGCGATCGACTCGTTGACTATTACGTCAAACGGATGAAGGTCTCTGGCCTTGGTCACGACGCCACCTCGCCGTCGATGAGCGTCCTGCGCCCATCCACAAAGACGTCGCAGGCACAGCCCTTGAGGGTCTGTCCCAGGAACGCGGAGTTCTTTGACTTGCTCTGCAGCCATTCAGGCGTAACGTGTACGACGCGATTGGGGTCTATGAGGGTGAGGTCGGCAGCGCTGCCCGCCTCAATGCGCACGGGCTTGAGCCTGAGCAGACGCCTTGGGTTGATGGCCATAACCTCAATGAGGCGTTGCCAGCTCATCTTGCCCGGCAACACCATGTTTGCAAGCATGAGCGGCAACGAGGTCTCAAGCCCCACGCATCCAAAGTACGCAATCTCCCACTCGCAGTCCTTCTCGTGCGCGGCATGGGGCGCATGGTCGGTGACCACGCAGTCAATCGAGCCATCCAAGATGCCCTCGCGCATGGCGGCCGCATCCTCAGAGGTGCGCAGCGGTGGGTTCATCTTGAGGTTGGTGTCGTATGCGTCGGTGATGTCGTCCTCGCACAGGAAGAGATGGTGGGGCGTCACCTCACAGGTAACGGGCAACCCCTCAGCCTTGGCACGACGCACATACTCAAGGCCCTTGGCCGTCGATATGTGGCAAACGTGAAAGTCGCACCCGGTGAGGCGCGCGAGCTCGATGTCGCGAAGAATCTCGAGCTCCTCGCCCAGGGCAGGCCAGCCAAACATCCCGAGCCTCGTGCTGGCACGGCCCTCGTTCACCACACCGTTGGTCGTAAGGCTCTCCACCTCGCAATGTGCGCATACCACGCGGTCAAACTGGCTCACGTATTCCATGCAGGTACGCATCATGCCGGCGCTCTGCACGCCATGTCCGTCATCCGAGAACGCGCTGGCTCCCTCAACGACCATGTCACCGATCTCGGCGAGCGCCTCGCCCTTCTGCTCTGCCGTGAGCGCGCCCATGGGACGCACGTGGCAGAGATTTGCCGCACGCGCCTGGTCTATCTGGTAGCGTATCTCAGCGCCTGAATCGGTAACCGGGGAGGTGTTGGGCATCGTGGCAACGTCGGTGAACCCGCCGTGCGTTGCAGCACGGGCACCCGTGGTTATGGTCTCCTTGTACTCGAATCCCGGATCACGAAAATGCACGTGCATGTCTACCAGTCCTGGCACCAAATACTTGCCCGTGCCGTCAACGACCGTAGCGCCTTCGCATTCCAGCGAATCGCCCACCTTGGACACGATGGTGCCCTCTATGAGCACGTCACAGCACGTATCCAAGCCAATTTGCGGGTCTATGGCATGGACGTTCTTAATTAGATAGGCCATTGCTCTCTCCTCCCAAAAGCAGGTACATCTCGGCCATGCGCGTTGCGACGCCTGCCGTCACTTGATCAAGAATGCGCGACCGTGCGCAGTCGGCAACCTCCGTGTTTATCTCCATGCCGCGGTTCATGGGGCCGGGGTGGCAGATGATGGCATCTTTTTTCATCATGGACTCACGACGCAGGTCAAGACCATAGAGGCGGTTGTATTCGCGCTTGCTGGGAATCGCCGCGCCTTCCATGCGCTCCAGCTGCACGCGCAGCATGTAGACCACATCCATGTCTGGAATAATGGAGTCGAGGTCGGACGTTTGCGGGCATTGGTAATACGAAGGGTCGTCCACGAGGAAGGTGGGGGGTCCCACCAGCGTCACCTCAGCACCCATGGTCTTGAGCGCCGGTGCAAGCGAACCACACACGCGGCTGTGTGCCAAATCGCCAACGATGGCAACCTTGAGCCCGTCAAGATGGCCAAAGTGCTCACGAATGGTGTAGAGATCGAGCATCGCCTGGGTTGGGTGCTGGTGCTTGCCATCCCCGGCGTTTATTACGATGGCGTCGGTGTTCTCCGTTACCTTCTTGGGAGTGCCGGCAAGGCGTGCGCGAACCACGAACATGTCCACGTTCATGGCGTCGATAGTCTGGATGGTGTCTGCGAGGCTTTCGCCCTTCACTACCGAGCTGGTTGATCCGCCCATGTTGAGGGTGTCTGCCGAGAGACGCTTCTCGGCCAGCTCAAACGAGCTCCGCGTTCGCGTGGATGGCTCGAGGAAGAGGTTCACGATGGTACGGCCGCGCAACGCGGGTACCTTCTTAATCCCCTTGCGCGCGTTGATCTCGGCGAACGAACGCGCGGTGTCCAGTATCTGCGTAATGTCGTCGGACGTGAGGCTTGTGGTATCGAGCAGGTGTTTTACCGATAGCATCCAGAACTCCTTTCCTAGACGTTGCGCGTGGCGTTGTGCTCCCAGATGGTCACCGAATTGTCGCCATCCAGATCCTTTATATGCACGCGAACGTCCTCGTTATGCGACGAAGGCACGTTCTTGCCCACGTAGTCCGCTCGAATGGGCAACTCGCGATGCCCACGGTCGATCATTACCGCGAGCTGCACGGTTTTGGGCCTGCCCAAGTCCATGAGCGCGTCGAGCGCCGAACGCACGGTACGACCGGTGTACAGCACATCGTCCACAAGCACGACGTCACGGTTGTCGATGTCAAACGGAATGCTCGTGGCGTGGAGCACGGGTGCGATAGACCGCGCGATGTCGTCGCGATAAAAGCTGATGTCTAACTGACCAACGGGAGGCCGGTACCCCTCTATCTCCCCTATTTGCATGCTCAAGATCTCTGCAAGAGGCACGCCGCGACTCACGATTCCCACAATGCCAAGGCCCTCAGCGCCTTCGTTGTGCTCGAGTATCTCGTGGGCAATGCGCGTTACCGCCCTGCGCATGGCGCCATCGTCCATAATGGTCGCCTTGGGCTTAAACCGATCCATGCTGCTCCTTTCAAAAAAAGAGGACACCTATGCAAGGCACAGGTATCCCCTTGGAGTCAGCAGTATCCTTGCGGGCATCCCGTACCACGCTTAAAGGTCTAAGTAACTATACCAGATGGAGCGGTATCGCGGGCTTCGGGTACATGCCGAGCATATCAACAATGCACTATTTGGCGTACTCTACAGAGCGCTTGTCTTGCCGCTTGCGACGGTCGAAGTAGACGCCGGTTCGTACGACGGCAAAACCCACGCCGTTGGTCTTGATGGAGTACGCAAACTCAGAGACCAGTGCCTCCGCATAACCCAGCCCCGAGATCTTTGGCACCTCACGGCTAGAAAGCTCAAACGCGAGCCTGCGCAACTGCGGCGATACGTTGCTCAACGCGAGTATGTTCTTCTCGTCCATACGACCAAACGTCTGGGCGAGCATGCCTCGCAGCTCCTCGTCCTCCAAGGCACCCTGGCTGATGGCTTCTCCCGCATAACGAAACCCTATGACCGTGAGCGCGTTGCGGATGCCTTCATCCTCCGGGCACACGCGGTCGACCACATCGGCCATGTTTGCCCAACGCTCGAGCGAGAGCTTGAGCACGCGTGTGGCAGAGGACGAACCGGGCAGGTCCTCGCGGTAGCAATAGAAGGGCTTGTCAAGATAGACGATGCTGTCGGCCTGACACATGGTCTCGAACAAGAACGGGTTGTCCACCCAGCCTGCGCCGGGGACTTCCATCATTCGAATGTTGTGCGACCTCAAAAAGTCCCTGCGATACAGGGCCGACCAAATGGACGGATGGTGCTGCACAAGTCGTGGGCAATCGCTGAGCTTGAATGGCTGAACGTCTGGAGCGATTCTTTGGTAATACGAACAATGCAGCAGTCGCTCACGCGGTGTCGTGGGCATCCATACGCGCCAGTACGGGCTCTTCACGATGTCGGGAAGCTCTTCTCCAAATCCCTGTGCATAGGCAAAGAGAACGTCGTACATCCGGGGCATCACCCAATCGTCGGGTTCAAGAATGGCCACGTAGGCTCCGCGCGCCTCGTCAAAACCACGGTTTACCGTTGCCCCATACCCTTGGTTGGCCTTGTCTATTACCCTAACACGCTCGTCGCGGCGCGCGTGTTCCTGCATGATGCGCAAAGACCCATCCGTCGAGCCATCGTTGAGCACGATTATCTCGAGGTTGCACGTGGAGTTTTGCTCCGCGGACGTAAGTGCCTGGTCCAAGAATCGCTCAGTGTTGTAGCACGGAATAACAACCGACACGTCTATGTGCTGCATGGCATTACACCCCCAGGCTGCGATAGGCTTGGCACACCTCATCGGTAGGGCCAAGCATGCGTTGCTTGCCCTTCTCGATCCAACACACCCGGTCGCACATGCGCTCAACCAGGTCGATGCTATGGCTTACGAGCAGCACCGTCACGTTGCCCGATGCTATGAGCTCCTGTATGCGGCGCTCGCACTTTTGCTGGAACAAAAAGTCGCCCACCGAGAGCGTCTCGTCCACAATGAGGATGTCCGGCTCGGCGGCCGTGGCAATGGCAAAGGCGATGCGAGCGACCATACCGGACGAGTAGTTCTTGAGTGGCAGGTCCAAGAAGTCCTGAAGCTCGGCGAATGCGACTATGTCGTTGAAGTGCCTGTCTATGAACTCTCGCTTGTACCCGAGCAGAGCCCCGTTGAGGTAGATGTTTTCCTTGGCGGTAAGATCCAGGTCGAAGCCCGCACCAAGCTCAATGAGCGGGGCAATCGAGCCTGCGACGGTACACGTTCCCTCGCTAGCCTCGAGCACGCCTGCGATGATCTTGAGCATCGTGGATTTGCCCGATCCGTTGGTACCTACCAGGCCAAACGCCTCGCCCTTGCGAACCACGAACGAAATGTGGTCAAGCGCGCGGAATGGTTTGAAGTTGAGCTCACGACGAGCCAGCGCGATGAAGTATTCCTTGAGCGAGTTGTACTGTTCGCTCGCCATGTTAAAGATCATGGAGACGTCGTCCACGGTAACAACGGCCTCCACGCTCTCGTCGGGAATCTCTGGCCGCTCAAAGTCGTCCTCGAGTACCTCACCTATGTTGGCCCACAGGCCGGTCGTTTGCGTGTACCCGTTCTCGTCGTCCACATCAACGCTGAGGAAGAACCTTCCATCGTGTGGTGGAATGAACGAAAACGTATTGAAGGCCTGCCTGCGAGTGTCTCCCCCCTCAGAGCCATAGCGGCTTTTCCACTTGTACACGTAATGCGGCGTGCCGGGAAAGTCGCCCTCGATGGAAATGATGAGGTTTACGAAGCCGTCCTCTTCGAGCGGCTCGTAATCAAGAGCCGCCACCGGCTTCCAATTTCTTTGGGGATTGTTGGTACCCTCAGCCATGGCAACCATCCTAGATGAACAAGATGAACCGGTGTTCAGTCTTCCTGAAAACGAACAAGCCAATAACAAACATCACCAAGCCGCACACGAGACATGCCACATTCAGCTCAAGCCCGGGAATGCGCTGGTACAAAAGCAGCTCGCGTATATAGCACACATAGTGATACATGGGGTTGAACTGCTCGAGCGACATCATCCAAGGAGGCAGTATCTCCGCTGGGTAGAACAGTGGCGTCGCATACGTCCACGCCGTAAGAATGACCGACCACATGTGCATAACGTCACGAAAGAACACCGAGACGGCCGAGAGCAGCATGGACAAGCCCACACAAAACAGGCCCAGATAAACGAGGAAGATGGGCAGCATGATCGCGGTCCATGTGGGGTGCACGCCCACCGCAAACATAACGATGAGTACCGCAATGAGCGAGATGGTAAAGTTCACCATGGCAAAGAGCACCTTCTCCACCGGGAAGAGCCATCTGCGAATGCGTACCTTCTTGAGCAGCGACGCCGCTCCAAGAATGGACCCCATGCCCTGGCTCGTTGAATCACTCATAAGCGAGAACGTCACGTTGCCCAAAATGATGTAGAGCGGATAGCTCGGAATGCCATCGGAAGAAAAGCGCATCATCATCGAGAAGACTGCGGCCATTACAAGCATCATGAAGAGCGGATTGAGCACACTCCATGCCACGCCGAGGAAGCTGCGCCGATACTTGAGCTTAAAGTCGCGTAGAACAAGTTGGCGCAGAATAAAAACGGACTTGTTGCGCTCGGTATCCCATGCGTTACGGGAATCACTCGTTTGATCTTGGATTGCCTCTTCCAACGTGCCTCCAACGCAGTCTCTAGATACAAAACAACCCACCGTAAGGTGGGTCGTGGAAAGTCTGGCTCCCCGGGCTGGATTCGAACCAGCGACACATGGATTAACAGTCCACTGCGCTACCACTGCGCCACCGGGGAAAGTGTGCCTCAACACAAGAAGGAACTATACAGGAGAATGCGAACGAGTGCAAGGGTCAACTACAAACTTTTTTGTTTCCATAACCAAGGAGGGACAGTCCCTCCTTGGTTAGGCGCTGTCCCTGATTACGATACAATTGCAGTAATTACACTATGCCAGGGCTGGAGGGTTCTTCATGGGTGATCATGCATCAGGCATCCGTCGCCTCAGAGCCGCGTTTGCAGTCTTGGCTGGTATCTGCACGCTCATTTCTTTGGCAACGTTCGGCACACGCTTTCCTTCGCTTCCTTGGGCGCCCGTCTCTTTGAACAAACCGGTGGCAGCAGACTCAAACGGTACGGTTACCGCCATCGTTGACTCCGACTCGCGACGCGTGCTCATCCTCAACAAAAACCAACAGCTCCAAGGCGTAATAGACTGCGAGCAGCTTAATTCCCCCATCGAGACCGTAACAGACGTATGCGTTTCCAACGACGTCATATATATTGCAGGCGCCCAGTATCAACGTGACAGCACCATCATTAGTCGCGAACGTGTAGTCGCCTACAACACGTACGGTACGTCGGAGCGGATTCTGTACGATTCTTCCGTCAATTACGGAATGCTTTCCAGCATTAAGAGCATGGACTGCACGGACGACGGCGTGTATGTTCTGCAACATCAAGAGGATTATCTACCCAATAGAGACCCTGCTGTTTACATACTACATATCGACAACGACGGCAACATCGATAGTGACACCGTCAATACGAGCATTGGCTCTGTGCCCTCTGTCTCTGTCTTCGATATCGGCTATAGCGCAGTCGCTGATAAGTGCATGGGGATAACCGCACAGGGAGCTCTCATCAACAGCAATGGCGTAGTGGACGTTTCTGGCGCATTGGCTCAACACGTGTTTACGTCTCTCGATGTTGCGGACGATGGATCCGCATACCTCATTGACGACATGGCGCAGTCCGTATACTACATGGATGCCAAACGGCCAGATACGTTGCAGACGCTCATAAAGGGATCTGGATACGCCAATCTCCATGTGAACAGCTTCATACTCTCGTTATGCAATCTAAAAGACAATCAGGTCACCATACGTAACCTAGCAAACAGGGGCACGGTAAACCTCGTCTCAGTCATGCCCACGCAAGCCATGTCCCTACTGCACGCGACTGTTCTGTTTAGTAGGGTGTATCTTGCCGTCTTTATTGTGGCGTTTCTTGCTATTAGGGCAAGACGCATGATTGCGAGCGGGTCAACGAAGGGATATGGCCCCATGTTTGCTTCGTTGGTTGCTGTAGGCATAGTCGCCTTGGCCATTGGTTACACCACCTATGGCTCATACACGACCATGCGAGCCACACGCGAAAACGAAATCAACCTCTTTGGTGACTATCTCTCGCTCATCGCAGACAAGTTCACGCCCTTTATGGAAGACTGCAACAATCGCAAGGACTATGCGAGCAATACCGAGTGGTCGGAAAAGACCTCCGAGAGCCAAATGCAACTGGGGATTGATGTTGGCGGGCTTTGCATAGTCGCAACTGAGAATGGCGTTGGGACATATGCGACTATCTATGGAGTGGATTCCGACGGAATCTACTACCTCTATGAGACTTCGATGGAACACATCAATGGCAGCTACTTGAATAACACCGATTTCGCAAACAACATAAAGAAGGCCTTCTCCACAACTGACAACACGAGGGAAATGTTGTACGGCAGTGGCGCGCACGACACGTCCCTCTATCGTCTAGTTAGCATTCCTTCTGAAGACGGTTCGAGTGTGGTTGGCGTTATTGAGGTGGGTTGTAGGATGCAGAGCTTCGAGGCGTCCATAGCGAACAGCCAAGTCGAACGCATTCTCGCGCTCCTGGTGATCATGCTGGTGGTTTATCTCACATACGTGGAGCTGCGGGAGTGCGCCCACTGCTTTCTGTTTTATGGCCAGCTCAGGCACCACCACGACGTTATTGCCGTTCTTACGCGCCCCTTCTCGTTCTTCGTCACCCTACTCGCCAGCATCGATGCGGTT
>JAFWMI010000004.1 GCA_017513965.1 Atopobiaceae bacterium | reverse complement strand
AAGTAGCACAGGGCGCAGTTCGTTGTAATGGAATCCCTGTCGGCTAATGGCCGGCAGGGATTTTCGAATAGTTTTGGAGCTACTGGCAAATAAGTACGTAGTGTGATTGATATTAGACTGTAGTTTTCCCGACGAAAAGGACGTTTGCATGCTCATTGATCGCGTGGCATCTCAGCTTCTCTCGGCACCAGAGCTCTCTGATTCCCTACGGAACCTGAGAGACGGCAAGGATATGCCACTTGCACTGGGTCAAAGTGCGCGTCCACTCATGGTGGCATCGCTTTGGGCGCATGACCCCCGTCCGTGCCTCATGGTGGTTCCGGGAGAAGAGACCGCAGATAGAATGGCACGATCCGTTAGTGCATGGTTGGGCCAAGACGTGGTTATGCGGTATCCCGAGCGCAAGGACCTGCCATGGGCGCAGCAGACACCAGATGATGCCATTGTTGGGACACGTTGTGCGGCTTTGGAGCGACTGAGCGCAGGAGAGCCATGTTTGGTCGTGTCATCGGCTCGGGCGCTCTTGCGCCGGGTGCCACCGGTGGGGTCGGGGTACTTTGTTGGCGCGACGTTTTCCGTTGGCGATGAGGTACCCTTTGATGAGGTGCCAAGGATATTGGTTGGCATGGGCTATGCCGACACGGGCGAAGTGGATGCTCCGGGCACGTTCCATGTTCACGGTGATACGGTGGATGTGTATCCGGCGCAGGCGACGGCACCGGTGCGCATTGAGTTCTTTGGAGACGAGATTGACCGGGTGCGCAGGATGGTTCCCTCGACGGGACAAACCATTGGCGAACTCGAGGAGGTGCGCATTGTTCCGTGCCGTGAGCTTGCGCTCACCGACGAGACCATAGCGCGTGCCGAGCGTGCGCTGCACCGCGCCGCCATGGAAGACACCGCCGTAGCGGCAGACCTCGAGCTCATTCGCCAGCGTGCAAACGCACCGCAGCTGGATCGCTATTTGGGTGAGCTGTATGGAGGAAAGACGGCATCGCCCATTGAGCATGTGAGCCAAGAGGCGCTGATGGTGCTGGTAGAGCCGCGTGCACTGTTCGATGACTGTATGCATGCCACGGATGAGATCACGCATGCCGCCAACGCAGCCAAGATACGTACGGAGTTGCTCTATACCTCTCCCAAGGCGATGGACTTTGGCAAGCAGCAACGCGTGACGTTCTCTTCCATAATGCGTGTGGGCTCTACAACGCGTGCCCGTCGTCCGTCGGGAAAGCAGACGAGTGGACCTGCCGAGCTCGCCGTAAAGCAACCGGGCATTGCGGGCGCGGATTCCAAGCTCCTTGGCCGCGTGCGTCAGTTTGTGCGCGACAAGTATGCCATCGTGTTTGCCGTGCCCGACAGGGGAGCACGAGAGCACCTGGAGATGCGCTTCTCGGATGAGTCAATACCCTTTGTGGAGGAGCTTGCTTCAAGTGAGGGAGACCGACCACCAACGTTGCAAACGGGTGTCGTGACCTTTGTGGATGCTCCGGTGCCCGCTGGGGTCATTGTGCCAGCGGCGCGTATGGCAGTTCTCTCGGTTTCGGACCTCACCGTGCGCATGGCCCGCAAACGACGGCCTCGTCGCATTGATCCCACGAACGTGACGTTCCCCTTTAAGCCGGGAGACTATGTGGTGCATGCGACGCATGGCATCGCGCTTTTCTCCGACATCGTGCGCCAAGAGGTGGGAGGACGCGAGCGCGACTACTTCCTGCTGGAGTATGCGGGAGGAGACAAGCTCTACGTGCCCTTGGAGCAGGTAGACCGCATAACGAGGTATGTGGGACCCGACGGCAGCAGTCCGCGCCTCACACGGCTTAACACAGCGGACTGGAGCCGGGTAACCGGCAAAGCGCGCAAGTCTGCCAAAAAGCTCGCATTCGACCTCGTGGACTTGTATACGCGGCGGAGTGCTGTTGCGGGACACGCCTTTGCACCGGACACGCCAACGCAGCGCGACATGGAAGCGAGCTTCTCGTACGAGATAACACCAGATCAGCGCTCTGCCATTGCCGACATCAAGGCCGATATGGAGGCACCCAAGCCCATGGACCGTCTCCTCTGCGGTGACGTGGGGTTTGGCAAGACAGAGGTGGCGCTTCGAGCAGCCTTTAAATGCTGCATGGACAGTCGTCAGGTAATGGTGCTATGTCCCACCACGATTCTTGCCCAGCAACACTACGATACGTTCTTTGACCGATTTGCCCCATTCGACCTGCGCGTGGAAGTGTTGAGCCGTTTCGTAACGCCCGCACAGCAACGCAAGTCGCTTGCGGCCTTCGCGGCAGGGGACGTTGACGTGCTCATCGGCACGCACCGGTTGCTCTCCGCAGACGTTAACCCACATAGCCTGGGTCTGGTGATAGTGGACGAGGAGCAGCGCTTTGGCGTACAGCACAAGGAGCAGCTCAAGAACATGCGTGAGCAAGTGGACGTACTCACGCTGAGCGCAACGCCCATACCGCGCACCATGCAAATGGCCATGAGCGGTGTTCGCGACATGAGCCTTATCCTTACGCCGCCACCGGGACGACGTCCGGTAAAGGTGCATGTGGGAGAGTACGACCCAGACGTGGTGAGTGCGGCCATACGACATGAGCTCGAGCGCAAGGGACAGGTGTATTACGTATCCAACCGCGTGCATACCATGGACGACGCGCTCGACCGCGTGCAACAGGCGGCGCCTGAGGCGCGCGTGGCCGTGGCTCATGGCCAAATGAACCCAGCACAGGTTGAAGAGGTCATGCTTGCCTTCCAAATGCACGAGATAGACGTGCTGGTGGCAACGACCATCATAGAGAGCGGCATAGACAACCCACACACCAACACGCTGGTAATCGAAGACTCCCAGCGTCTTGGATTGGCGCAGCTGTATCAGCTCAAGGGTCGCGTGGGTCGTGGCCGTGAGCAGGCGTACGCGTACTTTATGTTCCCACCCGAGGAGCCGCTAACGCCCGAGGCAATAGAGCGCCTCACGGCGCTGGGAGAGTTTCAGGAGCTTGGTAGCGGCATGCGTATTGCCATGCGCGATCTCGAGATTCGTGGTGCCGGCTCGCTTGTGGGCGCTGAGCAGCACGGCAACCTGAGCGGTGTGGGATTCGACCTCTTTACGCAAATGCTTGGTCAGGCTGTTGCCGAGGCGCGTGGCGAGATTCCCGAGGGAGACGAACCCAGCGAGGTGACAATCAACTTGTCGGCCGACTTCTACTTGGCGGACGAGTACCTGCCAGAGGTGGACAAGCGCGTGATGGCATATCGTCGACTTGCCGCGGCCACAGAGCTTGCCGAAGTGAGTGCCTTGCAGGCCGAGCTCGAGGAACGATATGGGGCAATGCCACTTGCCGCGCGCAATCTGTTTGATCGCGCGCGCGTGCGCATACGCTGCGAGCGTTTGGGCGTGACGAGCGTGGCTCTCACGGGTGGTCGCATTGTGTACACGGGTATTGAGGTGCCTCGCAAGGTGGCCGTAAAGCTGCGTGCGGAGCGTGGGTTCTATTACCCCAAAACGGCACAGCTCAAGTACCCCTTCCGACGCGATGCCGAACAGCTGCTCCCCGTCGTACTCGATGTGCTCACTCAGGTTGGTGGCGACGACGAAAAAGACGAGTAGCTCCTGTTGGGTGCGTCTCTTGCAACGGAATCTATTCCAGATTGCGGTAGTAGCTCTCCAAGTATGGCCGTGCCGCAAGGTAGGCAGGCTCTAGGGCCTTGTCAAACTGTGAGCCCATGCCTTCCATGATGATGGCATCCGCCCGCTCAAACGACATGGCCTCCTTGTACACGCGTTTGCTCACGAGTGCGTCGTACACGTCGGCGATGGCCATAATGCGTGCCTCGAGGGGAATGCTTTGCCCTGCGAGTCCATCTGGGTAGCCAGAACCATCCCAGCGCTCGTGGTGGTAATGCGCCACGTTCTCGGCGATGTGCTTGAACTCGTCGTCATCGGTATCCTTTAGGATTTCGTGTACGATGCGCGCACCTTCCGCCGAATGCGCCTTCATCTTTTCAAACTCCTCAGGCGTAAAACGTCCCGGCTTGCGCAGGACAGCATCGTCCACGGCGATTTTGCCCAAGTCGTGCATGGGGGCTGCCTTGATTACGTTGCGGCAGAACGAGTCTGAGAGATCGTATCCTACGGCCTTCATCTGATCGATGAGCAGTCGTACGCCTTCACTGGTACGACGAATGTGACCACCGGTTGAGTTGTCGCGGCTTTCCACCATCATGGCCATGCTCATGATGAGGTTGTCGTGCATCTCAACAATATGCTCGGTCTTCTTTTCCACCTCGTGTTGCAGGTCGGTGTTAAACGTGTTGAGCAGCTTTATGTAGCGTTGCTCCTTGGTGTCATCTGCAATAACAAGCTGATACCCATGCCTACGCTTGCCGCTGTACAGGTGCTGTACAGTAACGCGATACGTGTGCTCATCCTTCTCGTACCATAGGTCTTCTGTATCGCCGTCGTTTGAGAAGCTCTTGAGCCAGCTGAGCATCGTTTGGGCCGTGGTGTCGTTTGGGTCCATGGTCTTGTCTACCGTGAACTCGTTGAGCTGGGGGAATACGTTTCTTGCCGTTTGATTGCTGCCCAGGTATCTAAACGAGGTGTCGAACGACACAAACCCGGTGCTGCCGGTTTGTACGAGTGAGTCTATGGCAGAGTCGGTAATTTGGTAAAGACTCAAACGCCAAGAAATAACGAGGTAAACCGCGAGGGCGAAGTCGTAAGCTACGGGGATGAGTTCAATCCTTGGTACGATTCTGCGCCCGCCAAAAAAGCAAATCATTGCCACAACTTCGGTAAGGAAGAGCAGGTATAGGTTCCTATTGGATACCTGCTTTTTGTAACGGTAGCTGTACACGATGGCTGCGATGCTCGCAGAGAAGTAGAGGAATACCAAGACGATAAACACGGTATGCAGCGGGCCATATACTTTGTGGAGTACGGGATAGCCGTTGATGAGTTCGAAGGTAACGCTCTTGTAGAAGATGGGTGAGCTGCCTATGGTAAGAGCGCCAAGATACACGACGGTACTTGCCGCAAACAAGAGCATGCGTATCCATCGGCTGAGCGAGATCTTGCACAGCCCAAATACGGCAAGCATGAGGATGAGCTGCAGGTAACTACCACCAATATACGTGAACTTGGTCACTATGAGTGCCTCTTGGAGCGTTTGAACATTTCCCAAAAGGATGTAGCCCACGTTGCTGACGACGACCAATACGTAGATAAGGGTGATGTGGATATCGAAGCGCTTGTGCCACACATACAAGTAGCCAAATGTAAGAAGGAGCGACAAGGCAAAAAGAACTGTGTAATACATGCTAACCATGGCAAAAACGTCCTGTCGTGGGAGTGTGCTGCGACTTTTTATTATAGGTAACAAGCGAGGGTCAATACCTGAGAGCGTTGGCCACGTATCGCAGCGGATACGCATTTATGGTTAGAGAAGGCCCCTTGCGGGGCCTTTGAAAGTCGCTTGAGTGTGCGCGAACGTTTCTCCTGCAAGCCTATGCTTTGCGGTTATTACCGCATACGAGCGCGGAATTCCTCTGCGGTTGCAATCCTTGTCTCCAGGGACGTCTTGTAGGGATCGCCCGAGGCAGCAAAGATGCCGCGTCCCACCATAACGATGCCGGGATCAAGAGCCATTATTGCGTCGAGGTTCTCGAGCGTTATGCCGGTGCCGATGGCAAGCTCGGCATGAATGAGATTGCGCTTAACGGATTTGGCGAGGTCGAGGGGACGAAGCTGGAAAATGGAACCATGATTGGGCTTGTATAGGTCGTACTCGTGCTCCATAAGAAAGCCGGACGCGATGCTCACATAGTTGACGCCTAACGCGTCTACCTCTGCCGTGCGTCGTGCGGGTCGCTTGATTCCGTCCACATCGCACATAATCTTGCCGCCGTACTCACGTGCGTGCTTTACCATCTGCTTGATAACGGGATTGGGGGCAGAGGCAAGTACCGTTACGATGCTCGCGCCTGCCTCAAAGCAGCGTCGGGTAACGCCTGACCCACCATGAAACACCTTGGCGTCCACGCATAGTTCCACATTGGGATGTGCCTCGTGGAGTTCCTTTACCAAATCCAAGCCGAAGGTTACGAGTTCGGGGTAGCCAATCTCAATAATGTCCACGTGGTCGGCAAGATCGTTTGTCGTGTCTATAATCTCGTGTCGCTTGCCATGGTCAAAAACGAGCTGTAGCTTTGCACTCATGCGAATCCTTTCTTAGTGCCGCTTAACAAGGATAGATTAGCTAAAGAGCTTCTTGTCATTGCCGGAAGGAACCCTAAAGAACACGACGCCAACAAGGCCCACGGCAATAACGACTAGGAGGAACAGGAACATGGGTGGGTAGCCGCTGGCATCTACGATGTTGCCACCTACGTTGTTGGACACAATGGTGCCAAAGCTCTGGCAAGCCTTGACCAAGGCGAGTCCGGTAATCTGCAAGCGCGCGTCTACAATGGTGTTAACGACCTTCATGTTGGCCATAATGTTCACGATAACGGGCGGGTGCTTGCACAGGAGCGTAATGACCAAGATGATGGGTAACGGTAGGTCGAATGCAAACACGGCCATGTTGATCGTCACTAGCGAGAAGCACACGATGAGCAAAATCTTGTTGGGCACTTTGTCCATGTACTTTGACGAGAAAATGATGAAGGGAAGCTCGAGTAGCGCCGCTACGGAGAGGATCGTTGAGGCGGTTGAGGCGTCGAGTCCCTTGCTTACCAAGTATGCCGGGCAGAATGAGTACGTTGCTCCCGTTACGGCAAGAAAAAGAATCTGGAGCAGCAGATAGTACAGGAACTTGCGATTGGTAACGAGGTCCTTCATTGAGGGCTTTTGCTCGTCGTCGCCTGCCTCGATGTTTGCTTCTTCGGTCTCTGCCAAGCGCGGCTGTGTGCCCCAAAATCCCAAAATGCAGAGCAACATGGTAAAGATCAAGGTGATGAAGAGGGCATCCGGGGCAATGTTGTCGTAGATAATGCCCGAGAGCTGGGTGCCGCATGCAAAGCCAATGGTGCCCCACATGCGAACCTTGCCATAGTCGTAGGGACTCGATGTTGCCATGCGTTCCACTACCGGGTTGGCGCCATTCATGAGCAGGTTGATGATGGACCAAGAACCCACAAGCATAAAGAAGTTCGGAGCAATGACTACGCCTATGGCGGCAAGGCAAACAATGCCGAACATGGTGAGATTTACCGGTCGCATGCCAAAGCGATCGGTAAGACCGCCAATGATGGGCTGGGTGATCATGGCGGAAAGCGATCCAACGGACACGCACAGGCTTACGTCGCTTGCTGAGTATCCCTTTCCTATGAGATACACCGAGAGCATTGCAGAGAACAAGGCGAAGCTGATGTTGTAGAACAGGTACATGAGCACATAGCTGAGGTAACTGTTCGTATACCGTGCAATCAGACGTTCCATAGGCACCCCTCTCTTATGCAAACAACCTCATACATAATAACAGGCATGCGAATGGAACGAATGCGAACGAATGGCTTCTCTCAAGGAATAGTCCAATCCCACCGGCGGCTTGGAAAAGCGGCGTGCTCAAACAATCCTCGCTTTGCTGCGGAACTTCGCACGGCTTCCTCACAGAACACCTCGTGGACCATGTCATCCTTCGGGTGGTACCGGATTCTCGACCAAGGTAAGCCGCGTTCGGCACATCCTCATGTCGCGATACTTGCTCCTCTGAATCGCTTTTGGGGCACGTGAACCGAAAACGACACTGAGGGAGTTCACATGCACATAAAAAATAAAATCAAATTGAATTTTATCAGGTGTTATGCTGATATCTCATACCTTTTTCGGTGCACGTGAACTGTTCGCAGGTTCTCCTGGTTCACGTGCCCCGAAGGCGTTCTGGACACGCAGGATCACACATTATCTAGCTGGTACTATGTTGAAAAGTCATATCCAATGACGGCGCACGAGCGCTCGCTCGCTGGTGGGGACCACGAATAGGCGCCCCCGAAGACAACGAGGTCGGTTAGGGAGCCCATAAGAATAAGCGGAAGACGGCTTGGCAGACGGCTTCGCGGCAAAAATTGATAGAATGCCTGCGGGAGGCGTGAACATGGAAGCGCTATTGGAAGCAATTGAGCGGGCTCGGAGTAACGATGACCCCTATCTCGAGGACATGCACGTTGCTGGCGAAACGCTAGAACCGGGAACCGACCTTGGTTTCTTTGAGTTTCATGGCATAGAGCTGGAGCAATGCTCTTTGGTGGGAATCAATCTGGCGAGGGCAAGTTTCTATGACTGCACGCTCGTTGGGTGTGACTTGTCCAACGCAAACCTAACCGAGGCGTTTCTTACACGAACGAGACTTGTGGCGTGCAAGCTTACGGGCGCGAGCCTCAACAAGGCCATTCTTAGGAGCACAAGGCTCATTAGTTGTCAGTGCCGATACCTCAATGCGGGGGAGGCAAAGCTCGAAGGAGCGGTACTCGAGGATTGTGACCTGCGTGAGTCGTTCTTGAGCGAGCTGCGTCTGCAAAAGCGGTCTCGATTGGAGCGATGTAGCTTGGTGCGAGCGGACCTATTCCGTACGATGCTTAAGGGTGTTGATTTGAGCACATGTGACATTACGGGCATAGCGGTGAGTGATACACGGGCAGAGCTTCGAGGTGCGCTCATCAGTGTCGAGCAGGCGGTGGACGTCGCGGCCTTGCTGGGTGTGCGCATAGTAGAATATAGCTAAAACAGTATAAAGAAAGTGGTGCAACATGGTGAGATTTGGCATTTTGGGTGCAGGTAACATTGCCCACAGGTTCGCAAAGAGTCTTGAGCACGTGGAAGGTGCCAAGCTCGTTGCGTTGAGTGCTCGCAAGGCACAAAAGGCGCAGGCGTTTGCTCATGAGTTTGGTGTTGACGGTTCAAAGGCATACACTTCGCACGAGCAATTGCTGGACGATGCTGGGGTTGATGCCATTTACTTGGCATTGCCTCACGCCCTGCATCGGGAGTGGGCCATTGCGGCGCTTCGCGCGGGAAAAGCCGTGCTCTGCGAAAAACCCGCCTGCCTGACCGCTGCGGAAATGGAAGAGGTGGCATCGGTTGCGCACTCCACCAACACGCTGTTTATGGAGGCTATGAAGCCACGATTCGTGCCGTTGCGCGCATCAATTGAAGAGGCACTTGGCCAGATTGGAGAGATTCGTCACGTTGAGGCAACGCTGTGCAACGACATGATGAGCTTCGTTGATGGCGCGCAAACCTACCACATGGGTGGAGGCCCTGGTGCGGGCGTATTGCTTGACTGCGGCATCTATTGCGCGAGCTGGATAGACGAACTGTGCCCGGGCACGTTTAAGACGACGAGTGTGGTGTGCGAAAAACACAAAGATGTGGATGTGTACGTTGACGCACAGCTTTCCTTTGGAGACATAACGGCAAGGTTGGAATGCGCATTTGACCGTGCAAAACCACGTACTTGCACAATCGAGGGTGAGCGCGGACGAATCGTGGTGGAGGATTTGCATCGTCCCACACGTGCGACTCTCTTGTTGACTGGCGAGCCAATGCAAGTGATGGAGTCACCTTACGAAGTCGACGACTTCTATGCGCAAATAGTTCACTTCGTTAAGCTGGTGGCGGACAAAAAGACAGAGTCTCCCGTTATGAACCTGAACGACTCGATCCGGTGTGCTCAGATCCTCGATGCCTGCAGGTCGTAACAGGCATAGTTCTTATGACACGAACGTTAGCGTCGTGTTACCACATACGTAATGGTATCGATTCCACACTATGATTAGGAAGACCTCTTTGGTCTTCCCTTGCCGCCGTCCTGTGTTCGCTTGATCATGGGACGGCATCCATTTGAGGCATACCTTCGCGCTATATGCGTCTTGTCACCTACGATAGAATAGGGGCATAGTGGGGAGGTAGCCGCGTGACCCAAGAATCCAAAAACGAAAAAGAGCGGATAAAACCAAAGCTGCAGGTACAGTCGAATGCCAGCACCTCTGCAGACGATGTGGGTTCGGTGCGCAAGAGCGTTGTGTTTTTGGGCTTTGTGGCTGTGGCATACGTCGCTTACCTCGTGTTTTCTGGACAATGGGGCACGTTTGTCGACTCACTTGCGGGCGCTGACTATGCTTGGGTTGGCGTCGCATTGGGTTGCTATGTGGTGTATTACCTGTTGGGGGTAACGGCATACGCCATTGCTGTGCTGGGAGACCCAACATCCCCCTTGGGCATCTTTGATCTGATGAGTGTGGAAGGGACGGGCATCTTCTTTTCCAATCTCACGCCAAATGGCACTGGGGGAGCGCCGGCGCAGATTCTGCGTCTCACACGATCGGGGCTCTCGGTGGGAGCGGCGGGAGCACTTCAATACACGCGATTCATCATCTATGAGGCTGGAGAGGGTGTCTTTGCCGCGCTTATGCTCATCCCACGTCTTGGCTACTTTTTGGACACATATGGAAACGTGTTTCTTGTGGGCGCGTTGCTCTTTGGGGCAAAGGTTGTTGAGGTCACCTCACTGCTTTTGGTTTGTTTGCTGCCAAAGCAGGTGAGTGCGCTTGGCGATTGGGGCCTCAAGCTCTTGCGAAGGTTGGGCTGGATAAAAGAAGACCGATATGTGCGGTGGCATCGCGTGGTAACCGAGCAGGTGTACGAGTTCTCGAACGGCTTTAAGAGTGGAGCGCGAAACGTACGTCTCATGCTGCTCACGCTTGCCGTCACGATGCTGCAACTTGGTTTTCAATACGCCTTGCCTTGGGTGGTGTTGCAGGCGTTTGGCAAGCAGGCGGATTTGCTCACGTGCCTTGCCTGTGGTTCCATGCTTGAGCTGCTTACTTCTGCCATCCCGCTTCCTGGTGGTACTCTGGGCGCAGAGGGCGGATTTGCCTTCCTGTTTGGAAACATGTTTGGCAGCGCGCTATCTGCCGGCTACGTGGTATGGCGAGCGGTTGAATACGTCATACCCGTCCTCGCGGCAGTTCCGCTTATGGGGCTGCGCACGCGCAGTGGCCTCTCGCTCAACGCGCGTCTGCGGCGTATGCGCAATCGATAAAATCGAACATTTGTACTTGCTAAAGGAACAACTGTTCTATATAATACTAATCGTTCGTACATCAGGTAGGAGTCATCGCGAACTCCTACTAGGTTGGGTACGTCCCTAACTCCCCGCTTGGAAGGACAGCCGCCTTGAGAGAAGGGGGCTGTTATGCGCTAGCCGTATCTTTGTCTTGGTACACAAAGCTTCGTAAGGGAGGAGTCCAGTTGTATACGCATCAAACTATCGCTGAGTTTTCCTATCGTTATGGCGAGGTGTTTCCGCCTTCGTTGCTTGCCTCGAAGTGGGAGGACCTCACGCTTGCGGACTACGTAGTGTTTGGAACGGTTATGTTGAGGCCCGATCTTTGCAGACGATATGTCCCGCACCCAAGCGGGCGGTAGAGTCCAAGAAGAAAGGCCCTGACCTGTTACTTCGCGGGCTCGGAGGCGTTACGCTTGTGCTGCCATGCAAGAGCGGACGTACCTACCGCAAACAGGGAAAGGGGCCTT
>JAFWMI010000068.1 GCA_017513965.1 Atopobiaceae bacterium | reverse complement strand
GTGCGATTCTCGTAACCGATGAGTCGGTAGCCCTTTACCATGCTGGGATTAAACTCGATCTGCATCTTTACGTCGTCGGCAAAGGGCACGAGGTTGGCGGTGAGCCGTTCGCCGAACACACGCTCTGCCTCGGCCTCGCAGTCAATGTAGTGATACGAGCCGTTGCCATGGTCGGCGAGGGTCTCCATCTTGGTGTCCTTGTAGTTGCCGGCACCAAAGCCCAGCACCGAGAGATACACGCCGGTCTTGCGCTGCCCGTCTACGTAGTCGTGCAGGTCGCTCTCGCTGGTCATGCCCACGTTGAGGTCGCCGTCGGATGCCATTACGATGCGGTTGACGCCACCCTCAATAAAGTTCTTGCGCGCGAGCTCGTACGCCATCTTGAGGCCGGCCTCGCCGTGGGTGGAGCCCGATGCCTTGAGGCCGCGAATGGCACGCATGATCTGCTGCTGGTCGGAGCCCTTTGCGCCCTCGAGCACGACCTCTTCGCCGCTGGCGTAGGTAACGATGGAAACACGGTCTTTGTCGCCCAGCGACTTTACCAGTTCGCCAAACGAGCTCTGCAGGAGCGGGAGCTTGTCCGCATCGTCCATTGAGCCCGACACGTCGATAAGAAACACGAGGTTAGAGCCCTTCTCCGTAACGCTGGAATCCTCGTCGCCCGTCGCGAAGCCCAGCACGAGCAGCTGCGTGTCCTTGTTCCACGGGCAGGGGCCCACCTTGGCGTTCATGCCAAAGGCATCGGAGGTCTTGGGACGCTCGTAGTTGTAGTCAAAGTAGTTGAGCATCTCCTCAATGCGCACGGCGCCGGCAGGGATTACCTGGTACGAGTCCGCATAGTAGCCGGGATACTCGTCCCACACCTCGGCGTCCTCCGGACCGGTGGTCTCGATGGTGGTGGCGTTTGTCTCGTCGCGCTTTTGCGCAGAGCTGAGCTTAAAGCCGGCGCGTAGCATACGGCGCAGATTTGCGTAGCTGGCGGTGTCGACGTCTGCCGATATGGTGGAGAGGGGGGTTGTGGCGGCAGCCACGAAGCCCGACTCCTCCACGCTGGCATACTCCTCCGTGTTGTAGTCCTCAGGCGCGAAGTACATGTCGGGCGACATTGCATACTCCTCCGCGGTGTCGCTCATTACCTCGAGCTCGCTGCCCGTGGGCTCCGGTACTGCAGAGACAGTCTGCTGCTCGGACTTCTCGGTGGACGTGGGCGCCGGAGCGGCGCTTGGCTCTGGCTCCTCGTATGGGACGGGCGAGAGGCTACAGCCTACTACGGCAAGCGACAGGGCGAGCGCGATTGACGTGCGTAGCACATTGCGTTTCATGGGTCCTCCTCTACTGGGTGCCATCACTTAAGATACGAGCCAGACGCGCAAAATGTCGCGGCATTCTTCGAGTTTTTTGCGAGCGCCGCTATTGCGTTGCGTGGGGCGTGCACGTGTACCACGTGGGATCACCCTCAAAGCGAACCCAACGCGCTCGTACCACCTCGCATGCCGTGACGCCTGTGCCATCGGCCGTGGTGGCGGTCGCCTCTATGGCATTCGTGTCGTCCACGGCGCCCTCGTAGGGTTCGCCTACGTCAAGAACCTCGCCGGTGGGAAGCGTGACCACGCTGAATGCTGGTGAGAGGTTCGAGGCGGGTGCCCCAGCCTCGTTAGCAGCCGACTCTGCCATCTCGGCGACCTCTGCCTCCTCTGCCAAGGATTCGAGATCGTTTGCTTTGACCGCATCCGTCGCATCGGTTACTTGCATAGCGGTATGGGGGGTGGGAGCCAGCGTGCTCAGGCCAATCGCCCCAAGTGCCAAACAAGCTGCGAAGGGCAGGACGATGAGCCAACGCTTGTGCACCGTGCGATTGGTCGCCTCCGAAGGGCCGGATACAGGATCAGTCGCACCGCTCTTGGCTTCCTCACGCAATGCCGAGAGAACCCGTGCCTCGGCATCGGCGCTTGGCCCCATCGCCTCGTAGGCGTTATACAGCGCTGTGTCCAGATTGGTCATCTCTCCTCCTTGGCTCTTGGTGGGTTGCGCACTCATTGCGCATCGCCTCCCAGCGTTTCTCGCAGCATGGCACGTGCGTCACGTAGCCGGTTTCGAACGGTGGAAGCAGGTATGCCGAGCATCGTTGCGATCTCTGCCGTTTTGTATCCTTCGTAGTAGTGCAGATACACGCAATCCTTGTACTTGGCAGGCAGTCGGAGCACCACATCGATGGTCTCGTCGATCTGGTCCTCGGTGCCGGGTAGATGGTCCTCACGCTCGGGGAGCGTCGTCACGCGAGTATAGCTCGCGCTCTTGAGCACGTCCTTGCAGTGGTTGGATGCGCAGACGATAAGCCAGGCGTGCTCGTGTTCCGTGCTCTTGAACGTTCGGGGATGGTGGAGTAGCTTTACGAAGACGGTTTGGGCGGCATCCTCGGCGTCGGCGGCAGAGCCCAGATAGGAGTAGCACAGCCGAAACACGGCATGAAAGTTGCGCTTGAAGATTGCCTCTATGGAATGCCCGCTTTCCATCGCTCCCATCTCGCTGCAATCGAGGCGCCTGTCCCCCTGCATGTAGGGGGCCAGGCGCCTTGTTTAGTGCCAGAATGCTATGAGGCCCAGATGGCCTTCATGAATTGTGAGTAGGCCTCGTCGGTGATGTTGAGCGTAC
>JAFWMI010000067.1 GCA_017513965.1 Atopobiaceae bacterium | reverse complement strand
TAAACGAGGCAAACGCCCCGACCGACAAGATGATGAAGTGGGCGGCGTGACACGGTGGAGTCAGATGGTGTCCACCCAACAAGGCAATATGGTCTCTCTATGAAATCCGGTACGCCTGTCCAAAGAAACCTGCCACTTTACGGCGCAGCCGATCGAGCACCGGCGCGAGGCGCATGAGCTCGCACGCGTCGGAGTAGCCGATGGCGATGCTGGAACCGCTGGCGTGGCGTCGTGCCCGATCACCGGCCGCATAGGTCAGACGCAGAATCTCTCGCGCGTCGCGCAGGAATGACTCGCCCAGCGCCGTGAGCGCCACCTCGCGTGTCGTGCGGATGAACAGGGAGCCGCCAAGCTCGTCCTCCAAGGACGCCACCTGCTTGGACACGGTGGGCTGCGAGAGGTGGAGCTCCTCAGCCGCACGACGGAAGCTGAGGTTCTGCGCCACCTGAACGAAGCACTCGAGCTGCGTGGTGTTCATGGCCCCTCCGATTGATAGGAAATAAGAATCGCTGATAGCATTACTCTATCATGGATGCTCTCTGTGCCGTGCGAGAATGATACTGGGACACGGGCCTCGCCTGCGGAGGATGAGCATGGCTGGAACCATGAGGGCGCTGAGCATCAGCGAGATAACCGAGGGAAGGGACGCGCGCCTCGTTGAGGTGCCAATTCCAGATCCGAGGCCAGGCTGGGCGCTCGTGCGCGTACGGGGCTTCGGACTCAACCACTCCGAGCTCGAGCTGCGCCGCTCCGAGATACGCGCCGACTACATCAAGAAGCCCATCATCCCCGGCATAGAGGGTGTCGGTGAGATTTCGTATCCGGGGGAAACGGGCCTCGCCGCAGGGACCAGGGTGTGCATGCTCATGGGCGGCATAGGCAGGTCGTGGGACGGCAGCTACGCCGAGTGGTGCCTCGTTCCTGCGTCGCGGCTGTTCACGATACCGGACGCCGCATGCGGGCTCCCTTGGTCCACGCTCGCTGCCATTCCCGAGACATACTACACTGCCTGGGGATCGCTCTTCGAGGGCCTGCGGCTTGAGGCCTCCGACACGCTGCTCGTGCGCGGCGCAAGCTGCGGGCTGGGATATGCGGCGGTGCAGATCGCCCACGCGCTCGGCTCGCGCGTTATCGCCACTACGCACCGATGCGAGTACGCGCAGCGGCTGCGCGACTTCGGTGCCGACAAGGTCGTGCTCGATGACGGAGCTCTCTCACGTGCTGGCATACGCGCTCACAAGGCCCTCGAGCTCATAGGCCCCAGGACCCTGCAGGACACGCTCGGCTGCCTCTGGCGCGGCGGCATCTGCTGCGACACCGGCATCTTGGGCGGCGTTTTCACGCTCGACCGCTTCGACCCCATCAGGGGCATCCCCAATGGCTGCTACCTCACGGGCTTCTTCTCCAACTACCCAACGCAGGAGGCGATGGACGCGCTGTTCTCGTTCATTGCCAGTCACAAGCTGGAGCCCTACGTGGCTGCGTCCTTCCCCTTCGACCGCCTGCCGGACGCGCTCGCGCTGCAGGACTCCGGCGGCTTCCAGGGAAAGATCGTGGTGACCCTCGGCTAGGCAACCACGGGAGGCGCGTGCGCCCCCGCTTGCATGGGCACACGGCGAGACCCCACGAGGAGGTGACATTCATGGCAGAACTCGAGAGCACGGCCACCGCGTGCGGCACCCCGGACCCGGCGCCCGCGTGCGGCACCCCGGACCCCACTCCGGCTTGCGGGACCCCCGACCCCGCACCGGCGTGCGGGACGCCCGACCCCGCAGAGTAGCGGTTCTACCAGCGGCCCCGACTGCGGGGCCGCGCCCATGTTGGCACACGAACCAGGCGAGAGGAGCGGCCCCGGCCATGCCCGCGTACTTCCCCTTCCAGTGGCACATAACCGACGCATGCGACCAGCGCTGCAAGCACTGCTACATCTATGCCGAGGGCGCCCCTCCCCAGGTGGCGATACCCTACGAGGTAGCCGAGCGCGTGGTGACGCAGATGCTCGAGCTCTGCGGACGCATCGGTCGCGAGCCCTACGTGTATCTCACAGGTGGCGACCCCATCCTGCATCCCGACTTCTGGCGCATAATGGAATTGCTGCACGGGCATGGCATTCGCGTCGCCATCATGGGCAACCCCTTTCACCTCACGTCGGGTGTCTGCTCGCACATGCGCGAGCTTGGCTGTGTGAAGTACCAGGTCTCGCTCGACGGTTTGCGGGAGACTCACGACGCATTCCGGAGGCCCGGCTCCTTCGAAGCGACGCTCGCGGCAATTCCCGTCATCCAAGGGGCGGGCATGTGGGCAAACGTGATGACCACCGTGTCGTCGCGCAACATGGGAGAGGTGCCCGACCTCATCGACCTCGTGGCGGACCTTGGGGTGGACGTCTACGCGTTTGGGCGCTACTGTCCCACGAGCGGCCAGCGTGCCGAGGAGTTCCACATGGAGCCGCTCGAGTATCGCGCGCTGCTAGTGGAGTGTCAGGAGCGCATCCGCAGGCAGCGGGAGCGAGGTGCGCATACGTACTTCTATCCCAAGGACCATCTCTGGAGGCTGCTCGAGTGGGAGCAGGGCGCGTTCGCGCCGCCGGACGGGGCCGACCCGCACGCGGTCCACGACGGCTGCCACTGCGGGAGCGGCCACCTCACCATCCTGCCCACCGGTGCCGTCCACGCGTGCCGCCGCATGGCGTCCCCCGTGGGGGATTTGTCCACCGAAACGCTGGCTGACGTCTATTTCGGAGACCGCCTCGCGGAGTATGGGCGCATCGACCTCTTCGAGAAGTGCGCAGGGTGTCCGCTTCACGGCTGGTGCCGTGGGTGTCCTGCCGTGGCCTTCGGCTATACCGGCGATCGCCACGCGCCTGACCCGCAATGTTGGTACGGGCTCTCGTAGCCAATGATCCTGATTAGCCGAAGCGGGGTCGCATCCCTCAGGGGGCGACCTCTCGGGGCTTGAAAAAGCTGTAAGCTCTTTGGGGTTTTGCGGATTGTCTGATGAGCCTCACATTCGGTTCCTCTTAGGTGCGGCTCTCACGTGACAAGTCCTTGCGTGGGTTGCTCTCAGAAGCCATCAGCAGGAGTGTTGCGGTGCATGCTGCTCCCGGGAACCTTCGAGTGATGGGATGGAGTGGCGCCATGCGCTTGCCATGCTGTGTGAGCTTGCTGCGAGGTCAGCATGGTGCCGCGCGGATCGTCGTCTCATGACCTCGTCGTTGTACCTGAGCCGTTACCGGTGACAGGATGTCATGGGAGCCGCTCGCACTTCGTCACCCTTGCGCTACGATACAACTCGATAGGGGAGCTGGCGCACGCCGGCTGAGATTGGGCCCAACGCGGCCCTGACCCTCAAACCTGGCCAGGGTAATGAGCATTACCCATAAAGGTAAACGAGCCGCAGGTAGAGCGGCTTTTTTCATGCGGAATCCAACGCTGTCCCGAAAGGCCGTCCCGAACGGTCACAAGGGTGATCCTCGCCCACTGGGGAGGGGCGAGCCGAATCGGCGGGCGGTCGGTCTGGCAGCGAGGCTCGGGAGTCCTCGGGCTGCTTGGGGGCGCTGCCTTCTTGCCTGGGCGCCCATGCATGCGTCTGGCGCATGCTGGCCTGACGAGCGGGCATTGGACGTGCGACTCCCGTGGGCGGATGATGGTGCCAACGAAAAGCCTCGCACAGAAGGAGCGCACCATGGAGTACACCACCCTCTCGAACGGCGTCAGGATGCCCATGCTCGGCTACGGCGTCTTCCAGATCGGCAACGCGGAGACCGAGGAGTGCGTCGCGCAAGCCATCAAGGCGGGCTACCGCCTCATCGACACCGCCCAGTCCTACGGCAACGAGGAGGGCGTGGGCGCCGCCATCGCCAGGAGCGGCGTGCCGCGCGAGGAGCTCTTCGTCGTGAGCAAGATCTGGGTCTCCAACTACCGCCACGAGGACGCGAAGGCCTCCATCGACGAAAGCCTTCGCAAGCTGGGCACCGACTACCTCGACCTGATGCTCCTGCACCAGTGCTACTACGACGTCTACGGGGCCTGGCGCGCGCTGGAGGAGGCCTACGCGGCAGGAAAGGTCCGCGCCATCGGCGTCTCCAACTTCGACAGCAAGCAGCTCATGGACCTCTGCGCCTTCGCGGACGTGAAGCCCATGCTCAACCAGGTGGAGACGCACGTCTTCTGGCAGGAGAGGCCCGAGCATGCGGTGATGCAGAGGCTCGGCGTGCAGCACATGGCCTGGGGCCCCTTCGCCGAGGGCGCCAACGGCTTCTTCGCCAACCCGCTGCTGGCAACCATCGGCGCCAAGTACGGCAAGGGCGTCGGCCAGGTCGCGCTGCGCTTCCTCATGGACGAGGGCGTCGTCGTCATCCCCAAGTCCAGCAAGCCCGCCCGCATGGCCGAGAACTTTGACGTCTTCGACTTCGAGCTGGCCGAGGGCGACCGTGAGCAGATCCGCGGCCTGGACGGCGGCAAGTCCATCATCCTCGACCACCACAACCTGGACACCGTGCAGTTCCTGCTCGACCGCATCAAGGGCCAGATCGACGCCGCGAAGTGACGAACTGCTGCCAACTCAGTGCCTCTTGAGGCCGACGGCGGACGCACTACCGACGGCCTTTTCCTTGCCATATAGAATGAGGGGCAACCTGACCTTAAGGAGCCGCCATGACTAGCCTTGCCAACGACTTCCGCTCTTGGATCCTCTCCCGCGCCGTGCTGCTGAGCCATGCGGTGCCAGGCTGCACGGTGGAGAGCCCCGATGACGAGCACGTGCGGATCGTCACCGAGAGAGCCACGGCCAACGTCAACTTCTACGAGCTCGACCCCGGCGCGCCCGAGATCGTGGAGCTCAACATCATCCCGGCGGACGACCCGGACAACCCCACGTTCTTCCTGCACTTCGAGATGGACGACCTCGACCACGCCAAGCAGCTCTTCGACGAGCTGACCGACACGCTCTCGCAGCTGTCGGCACGAAGGACCACGCGCATCCTGCTCTCATGCACCTCGGGACTCACCACGAGCTTCTTTGCCAAGAAGCTCGCCGAGGTCGCAGCCACGCTCTCGCTGGACTACGAGTTCGAGGCCAAGCCCATCGTGCAGGCGCTCGAGGTGGCGGGGGAGTACGAGGCCGTGATGTTGGCGCCGCAGGTGCACATGAGGCGCGACGAGATGGTGGAGCGTCACCCGAACCTCGTGGTCTTCGAGATACCTGGCGCGGTCTTCGGATCTTACGACGCGGGGACTGCCCTGCGGATGCTCCTCAATGCGATGAGCGAGAACGCGCTGGTGTGCTAGAAAATGACTATC